>JAFSYZ010000247.1 GCA_017455785.1 Candidatus Methanomethylophilaceae archaeon | reverse complement strand
TCCAGGGACAAGGGCGATCTTGGTGCGGTCAAGACGGAAGAGTTCATCAAGAATGTACTCGCCGAGATCGCTTCCAAGGGCAAAGAATGATTCTAAACGACAGGCCCTTAAGGGCCTGTTCTTTTATATATTATAATAAAGGGATATCTTTTAATAAAGGACAGACATAAGGCCTCCCAGTTACAATGTTCGAGAAATCGAAGAAATCAAAAGATGTCGAAGAGCTCGACGATTTCCAGGAAGAGGAATTCGAAGAGGTCAAGACAGAGGACAAGAAGGCCAAGTCAGCCAAATCTGACGGCATCATGGCGAAAGCCAATGCAATGGCCGCTTCTTCATCCACGAAGAAGCGCGGTGTCGATCCCATCTTGGCGGTTAGTGCCATAGTCCTCATGCTCGCATGCGTTGTCGTCATCGGTAACACGGTGTACAGCAACACGATAGCGGACCACACCGAACCGAAGGTGGAATTCGGTGACAACATCGAAGTCGACTACATCGGCTGCTACTACGCGTTCTACGATGAGAGCAAACCTCACAACGGAGCAGTCATATTCGATACTTCGATCTCCACACTGAACTCCGAAGTACCAACCAGTTACGAGTACAACCCCGGATTCAACACATTGACATTCGAAGTCGGAAAGAGCACATCGTTACTCAAGAAATTCCAGAATGCAGTCATCGGACTCCGTCCCGGAGAGACAACGACGGTCATGATCCCTGCAGCCGATGCTTACGGTGCGCTCTCTCCCTCAGAGAAACACGAACTGCTTGATTCATACACGATCAGCATGACGTACACCTACGCAACCGCAGACGCGTTCAAGGAGGCTTTCGGAATCGATGCTCCCGCCAACGGCAGCGGAGCCATGCCTGTGCCTGCAATGACCACATACAGCGAAGATGTCAAGTCCTCGCCCTATGGTTTCGGTGCAAGTGTGATTACGAACCCGAACGGCTCGGTCACCGTCACATACCTCGTGGATGAGTCGGAAACGTACTACATGAACAAGTACATCGAGATCGATGTCGAAGAGATCTCTGGAGACTCCATAACGTTCTCATACAACGTTATGAGCGCTCAGGCACACGATGACGACGTCCATATGCTCAAGGCATACATCGATGATGCAACCGTCTACCTCGAACTCAACCAAACAGGTAATGTCATGTACTACAAGACGACCGATGAGAAGACGGGTGAAGACCTGTACTTCACCATCACAGTCCTCAGGTACGTCGAGAAGAGCAGTTAAGAAATAAACAATAGGGGGCTTGCCCCCCTGTCTTTTTCTTCATTGTCAGCACGATCAATGTAGATTCATTGATGAATGCTATCGAATTCTGTCACACTTTCAATAACATGTACGAATTGTAAAGGGCTGCCACTGACCTCTCAATATGTTATTAAACAGATTATTCATTCCTAAAGATTGGATACTATGTCCAATGGAAGGTTGTACGGAATAGGGGTTGGTCCGGGAGACTCGGAACTGCTCACACTCAAGGCAGTCAGGATCATAAGGGAATGCGACATCATCTTCGCCCCCAGGAAATCCGAAGATGATGAGAGTGTTGCTCTAAAGATAGTCGAGGGTGCAGTCGACCTGAAGGATAAGAACATCCTCAGACCGATATTCGCTATGTCCAAAGCCACAGAGAGCTTTTGGGAATATGGAAGGAGGGCATCCGATGAGATAATCGAGATGCTGAAGGACGGCAAAGATGTAGTATTCGTCACATTGGGAGATGTGTCCATCTACAGTACGTTCTTCTATATGCAGACATACATCAAGCAGAAAGGATACGATGTCATCGTCGTACCTGGGATATCGTCATTCTCCGCAGGTGCGGCACAGGCAGGCATACCTTTAGTATTGGGAATGGAGAATCTTGTCATCCTACCTTCCATCGGAGACAAGGACAGACTGTATGATGCAATAGGCTCGTTCGATAACATCGTGATCATGAAGTCAGGAAGGAATGTACCTCTGATCGCAGGCATAATGGGCGAGAATCACATCCCGTTGGACAGAGCGACAGTGATCAGCAACGTCGGTATGGACGGGGAATACATCGGACCGTTGGATACCGAACGCGAATACGGCTACTTCACCACAGTGATCATCAATAAGGTATCAGAGGAACAGCCTTAACTTCGACAGCACATCATCGGGATTCTTTCCGAGGATCCTGATGTTGTTCTTCTTACCTGATTCCCTGTCTATGAACACGTCCGGTACGTAACCGTACTCCTTCACCGTCGCTGTGGTAAGCTCTCCCAAACGGAGATCCTTGTACTTCTTGCGGTCGAGATCGAGGATGTCCAAGCCGACTTCCTCTATGATGTCCCTAAGCTCTTCTGAGTACTCAATGTTCATCGTCGATCTCAGTTCAGGATTGAACTTGATCACTGAAAGCAGAAGGTATGATGCATGTTCCGCTGAACCGTATTTCGCCTTACCGTTCTTCCTCAGGGAACCATTGTGGAATGTGATCCTGTTCTCTATCGCAGCGATATCCTCGGGTCCCGCTGGATTGGGAAGAGAATAAGCGATGTTGGTACCCAATGCCGGAACGTAGTCCTGCGGCAGCATATCGACGATCTGATCGGCGGCTGTGTCGATGGCATCCAATATGCCGAACTTCACGGAATCATCCTGTGTCTTGACCATAGGGTTGACGACCTTGTCGCCTTCACCGATCACATACATCGAAGCGATGGATTTCTGGATGAGTTCCCTGGACCTCATCACAGCATTGACGATGTCCATTCCCTTGGCCATGTTGGCCGTGATGAATGAGGAAAGCGTACACCCTCCTCCGTGACCGGCCCTCTCAAGACGAGGATACTCCATCCTTGTGAATTCGGATGAGAGGTATAGGTAGTCGGTGACGTTCTTTCCTGTGAAATGCCCGCCTTTCAGCAGAACGGATGACCCTTCCTTACCGATAAGCTCGCATGCCAACGTGGCATCGTCCTCGGTCCTTATGGGCATCCCTGCAAGGATCTCGGCCTCATGTCTGTTAGGGGTTATCAACTCGCATAGGGGCATCAGGTCCCTCTTTATCGCTCTTGCAAGGTCCTTAGTCGCTAAAGAATCGCCTACACCTGCCACCATGACGGGATCGATGATCAAAGGCATCTCATGATCCTCCAGGACATCGGCAACTGTCTCGACGATCTCAGCACTGTACAGCATGCCTGTCTTGATCGCCTTTATATCGACATCCTTCAGGACGGCCTCCAATTGATCCTGTACCATATCGACCGGCATGGGATAGATACGTTCTACCGCGGTGGTGTTCTGTGCCGTTACCGCAGTTACCACTGCACATGCGTGTACACCGAGGGAACCCATGGCCTTTATATCAGCCTGGATACCGGCGCCGCCTATGGAATCGGAACCTGCGATGGTAAGAGCACATCTCATGATTTACTCTATATTCATTCACTATAAATACAAATCGAAAGGACAATGATGTCCAGTACGATGGAACATTGATGGGTTCAAAACCCAAAAACAATTAATAAAAAGTGGACATTGGAGGTACCGATGAAAGCCTACAGCTACAACTTCGTTCTCAAGGGAAAGTCATCCTACAAGGACCTGGCACCCGTGTTCCCGGATATTCTGAAACTCATACTGAAGGAGAACGACCACTTCCAGTCCGCAGAGGACGAGGAGAGCAGGGAGATGTTCATCGAACTGAACATGAGCGACCTTGAAGCTGACAGGAAACCCGAAGGATACAACAGGAAAGGGAAGTACAGGCTCATCTTCCCCATAGATGTAAAAGGATTCTACATCAGGACCGTGGTCGGTAAATCCAACGAGATCAAACGCATCGGTGACAACATCGCTGAGATGCTTACGACGGCCAAGGTCCGCTTCGAGACATCTAGGGACGACAGCGAATCGGATTGATTCACATCGCCATCGCGAACATCGATGTTATCAGGAACGCGGCACCTGTGAGGAACAGCGTCCTGATCCTCTGTGCATCATGTTCATTCTTCGTGATCTCATAGCCGGCCCACGCGAGCAGTATAGTACCGATGGTGAGCGTGATCTTGTTCAATACATTCAGTTGTGAGAACAGATCCGTGTTGATCAACATGAACACAGAGATCATGGAAAGCACTATCGCGATCCTCATCCTGTACACGTTCGATCTCTTCTGTTCGGACTCATTCTCCAATTCGACTATTCTGCTCCTGTACTGGTAGACAATTGTTCCCATCCCAATCACCTAAGTATCGATTCGGAATGAGAGTATTTAAATGGGGAAAGGGGGAGGTCACCGAACGATGACCTCCAGAAATATTATCTGGCTCTTTTAAATTTCGACCGAACGTTCATTCCAACAGTTCGTTCCAACAGGACTCGAGGAAATCGTTCATCTGACGGACAGTCTCCTCTCTTCCCATGTAACCCTGTATGGCTGTCATCAGCTGGTAATCGGTGGATGTCGATGAAGTACCGCCCATTGAGATGCGTCTTTCCACACAGTTCTTCACGTCTATGAACTGATAAACGTCGTTCTCTATCAGATCAGAGAATCCCTTGAACTCTTCGAGCGTCAGCGAATCCAGGTCCTTTCCCTTCTCTATGCAGTAACGAACTGCCGAGCCTACCACTCCGTGGGCCTCCCTGAAGGGCATGCCCTTGGTCACAAGGTAATCCGCCAGATCCGTAGCGTTGATGAATCCGGACTTCACGCTCTTCAGCATCCTGTCCTTCTTGACTGTCATAGTCGCCACAAGCTTGGACATCATCTCGAGACAGGAGCTCAGAGTCTCCAAAGACATCATCAGCGGTGCCTTGTCCTCCTGAAGGTCCCTGTTGTATGAGAGCGGGAGCCCTTTGGTGAGCATCAGCATCGTAACTAAACTGCCTGTGACAGACCCTGTCCTTCCCCTTATCAGTTCCGCGATGTCGGGGTTCTTCTTCTGGGGCATTATGGACGATCCAGTGGTGTACCTGTCATCCATCTCGATGAAACCGAATTCCTGCGAGGACCACAGTACCAGCTCCTCCGCCATGGATGACAGATGGTTAGCGGTAAGTGATGCACAGAACGCGAGTTCGGTGACGAAATCCCTGTCCGATACGGAATCCATGGAGTTCTCGGTCGGTCCGTCGAATCCCAGAGCCTTGGCGGTCATCTGCCTGTCGATCGGGTATGTCGTACCGGCCAATGCGGCGGAGCCCAACGGACAGAGATTCATCCTGTCGAAGGCATCAAGGAAACGGGAGGCGTCCCTGGAGAACTTGAACACATATGCTAACATATGCTGTGCCAGTGTGACCGGCTGTGCATGCTGCATGTGTGTGAATCCGGGCATTATCGTCTCGCCGTGGTCCTTGGCGATGGTTATGAGCGAATCAATCAGCTTGTCGATCATGGACACCTCGTCGAGGACGGCGGTCCTGAGGTACATCCTGAAATCCGTGGCCACCTGATCGTTCCTGCTTCTTCCGGTGTGCAACTTACCGCCGGCAGGACCTATGAGGTCGGTCAGTCTGAACTCTACGTTCGTATGGATGTCCTCAAGGGAATCGTCGATCTCGAAGGTGCCCTCCTCCATCTCGGACACTATGGTCTTCAGCCCCTCTATGATGCGGTCCGCATCCTCGGAGGGGATGATGTTGCATTTCTTCAGCATCCTCACATGGGCCAAGGATCCCATGACGTCATAGAACGACAGCATGGTATCGATGTCCAATGATGATGTGAACTCGAGTGTGGAGTTGTCCATCTCCTCCTCGAACCTTCCGGACCACAGTGCCTGTTTGCTCATCTGGATCACTTCTTGTGCGATTTCGCAGTGGTCTTGTTGGGAAGTCCCCAGCAGTAGATGAATCCGATAGCTGACTTGTGGTCGAACTCATCGCCCTTGGCGTATGTCGACAGGCCCTCGTCGTACAGCGAGTACTCTGACTTGCGTCCGACGACCATGACATTGCCCTTGTAGAGCTTGAGACGGATCGTACCGGTAACGAACTCCTGTGTCTTCTCAATGAATGACTGGAGTGATTCCCTGAGTACTCCGAACCAGAGACCGTTATAGATCAGCTCGGAATACCTCTGCTCCACGCCTCTCTTGAATTCAAGGACATCCTTCTGGAGTGTGAGGAACTCGAGCGCCTTGTGAGCTTTGAGCAACACTGTGGCTGCAGGGCACTCATAGGTCTCCCTGCTCTTGATACCGACGAGACGGTCCTCGACGTGATCGATACGGCCTACACCGTGCTTGCATGCGATCTCATCCAGCTTCTCTATGAGCTTGACACCGTTCATCTTCTTGCCGTTGATAGCAACCGGAACACCCTTCTTGAAATCGATCTCGATGTACTCGGGCTCGTTGGGTGCATCGATGGGATTGGTGGTCCACTCCCATGCCTCCTCGGGGGGCTCCGCCCATGCGTTCTCTATGACTCCGCACTCGCAGCTCCTTCCCCAGAGGTTCTCGTCGACCGAGAAGGGATTCTCCTTCTTCACGATGATCTCGATTCCGTTCTCCTTGGCGTAATCGATCTCCTCCTCACGTGTCATGACCCACTCCCTCATGGGGCCGATGATCTTCAGCGATGGATCCAATGATATGATTCCGACATCGAAACGTACCTGGTCGTTACCCTTGGCGGTACATCCATGTGCGATGTACTTCGCGCCTTCCCTCTGTGCGACCTCCACCAGTTTCTTCACGATGAGGGGCCTTGCCGTTGCTGTGCTGAGGGGGTAGACGTCCTGATACATGGCGTTACCCTTGAGTGTTGGGAAAATGTAATCCTCGACGAACTCCTTCTTGGCATCTATGAACTCGGCCTTCAGAGCGCCGTTCCTAAGTGCACGTGCCACAATGTCGTCGCTGCTCGGAGGCTGTCCGACATTGATCGCGACTGCGATAACGTCCAGGTTGTACTTGTCCTGGAGCCACTTGATTGCCACGGATGTGTCGAGTCCGCCCGAATAGGCGAGGACGACCTTGTCCCTTGCTTTCTTTGCAGATTTCTTAACGGTCTTGGCAGCCATTGTAATCGCACGTGTCATTTACCTTTCCTTTATTAACTCTACCCCTGTCTGGTCACAATAAACGTGTGTTGCTGTCCGTAAGTAGACATAGCCGACAGTCAGTGTCCGATATCGGACGTGTGGTTTTCCGGCGTTTGTACGCAAAACAGGCACCGATGACCGCAAAATAAGGACATAGTGTCCATTTTGTTCCGATATCATACAAAATATGTCTGATATCGAACATAATAAATATCCTGGATACCATCGCCGACCTATGTCCAGAGCACCCGTAAGAGAGAGTCTCGCTGAGAAGACAAGACTGTACATCGATTCACATCCAAGCGTAAAGGATTGCGTTGCAAAGGGATTGATCAACTATTCATCTCTCTCACGCACGATCATGAAGGAACTGGACATAGACAACGAGGAGGCAGTGATGATCGCCTGCCGCAGGTACGCGAGCAAGCTCGATGTGGAGTACGACCATCAGATGAGCATCCTCAGTATCCTGAAAGACAGCCGTCTTGAGATGAGGACGAAGACCTGCATCATCACAGCAAAGAACGACTGGTCCGTCCTGCATAAGATGGATAATCTTTTCAAGGACCTGTGGAACGAGGACTCCATCATGCAGATCGTCCAATCCGCATCCGCAGTGACGATCATCGCCGACAAGATGCTGAAAGAACGCATCATAGATACCGTCGGCAAGATGAACATCCTTAAAATAAGGGAGAATCTGGTGGAGATCACGGTGAAATCCCCGGAGAAGATCGTAGAGACAAGCGGAGTCATCGCATATCTGATCACACACCTCTCCGATTCAGGTATCAATATCGAAGAAACGGTCAGCTGTCACACCGATACCGTGTTCATAGTGGGTGAATACGATATGATCAACGCATATTCCGTTCTGACAAAGTGCATCCAGAGTGCAGAAGAGACTGTGAAGGGATGAACATGTTCGATGGAAGGATGAACATCGTCGAGATCTGCGATGATGAGAAGACGGTCTATTTCGATACCTACAGGACAAGGAAGATCTCCGGGACCAAGATCGGCGGGATACTAGGATACAGCGAATTCGCAACACCCTTCAAGGTTGCATTAGAGATTGCAGCAATATATCCTGGCGACAAGGCCAACAGGTACATCGATGCAGGCAACTATCTGGAACCCGTCCTTAGGGATTACATAGCGGATGACTGCACAGGCAAACTCAAGGACCTCCTGGGACTGAAGGATGGTTCCAAGGCGGAGGTAGAAGAACCTGTGGACAAGGAACTGTGCAGGTACGACCATTTCCCTGAGGATCCTCTTTTCGGCGGGATGGTCGACGGTTTCATAAAAGTTGACGGGGAGAGATATGCAATCCTCGAGATCAAGACCGCACATGAGATCGACAAATGGAAGGATGAGAACGGGAACATCACCAAAATACCCATGAGCTACATCCTGCAGGCATGTCTCTATGCGGAACTGGCACATCTAGATAAGGTGGTCTTCCTGGTAGGATTCCTGACAGAGGAGAACGTCACCCACCCTAACCTGTGGAAACCATCCTCGGAGAACACGTACATCCTACCCATCGATAAGATCAACATGAAGCCTTACATGGACGAGGCCGCCGCCTGGTACAAGGAGTACATAGACAACGGCTTCACTCCCGAATGGGACGACGAGAAGGATGCAGAGGTCCTGAAGTACATCAGGACGAAACCATCCAAGAAGAAGTTCTAGGCTTCAAGACCAGCGAGCGGATAGCCCCTGTGCCTCAGTATCATCCAGAGAGTGAAGAACACCGTACAGGAGATGGCCATCACGGTGGCGACACCGTAGATGAATGCATCGTTGGGGAACGATGATGCGATCAGCATCCCGAAGAATGCAAGAAGGAATGTCGAGAAGTTCAGAATGGACGATACGGCACCATTGTTCCCTTCGTGATTGTTCATCAGTATACCGAATCCGAACGACCTCGTGGTGGTGCAGATCGCTGCATACGGGATTATGCCTGCAAGGAAGAACATCCACCCTTCCTTCGCTACGAAGGTCATTATCGCCAAGCCTAATACACCCAACAGGAACATAAGTGCCAGCATCTTCCTTGGAGCGTTTGTCAGGATCTTCCTCATTATGATAGAGATGACCAATCCGCTGATACAACCTATCGCCAGCATGGCGCTGTACTGATTGGGATCGAATCCGAACCCGTTCTGATAGACGTATGATGATACCGAGATGTATGCCAAGAGCGAACTGGTGAAGACCGTCATCATAACCGTGAACATCAGGAAATTGGTGTTCCTTGCAATAGTCAATACACTCTTGACCGCACTTATCACACTGGCTTGACGTTCCTCCGGAATAGTGGAAGGCAATCCTATCGCCAACACCAGACAGGTCAATGATATGATGCCGGGCATCCAGAACGTGGCCCTCCAGTCTATCAGCGATATCATCAATGCCCCCAACACAGGCGACAGTATAGGTCCAAGGACACCGATGGCAGCGGTGATCGAAAGAATATGTGACATCTCCTTGCCTTTGAAACAATCCTTTATCAGTGCGAAGGCTGCTGTCAGACCGCCTCCGGCACCTATGGCCTGTATCCCTCTGACGATGATGAACAGTACGACATCATTACAAAGGCTGCAGAAGAATGAGGCGGAAGCGTAGATGATCATAGAGATCATCAGCACCTTCCTCCTCCCGTATTTGTCACTGGTCGGCCCCAGGATCAGAATGCTCAATGCAAACACCAGCATGAACAGGTACAGCGAGATGTTCATCACCGATTCGGTGGTACCGAAATCGGACATCATCTGTGGTAACCCTGACAGATACATGTCGGTGGAAATCGGACCGAACATGCTCAGTAGCACAATCAGGACTATCAGCGGTCTGCGACCGATCAACAGATCATCTCTTCTCAATCGGGACGTATTCCTTCTCGGTCGCTACACTGATGTATGCCGGACGGATGATCTTACCGCCGTTGACCAGTTCTTCGATGCGGTGCGCACACCATCCTACCGTCCTGGCGATAGCGAACATCGGTGTGTACATCTCCTCGGGTACGCCGAGCATGTCGTAAACGAATCCGCTGTAGAGATCGACATTGGCACTCACGCCTGTGAACGAGTGCTTCTTGCTCTCGATCAGAGCCGGGGATACCTTCTCGATGATGTTGTACAACTTGAGGTCCTTCTCCCTGCCCTTCTCCTTGGCAAGCTGCTCCGCGAATCTCTTCAGGATCTTTGCCCTGGGATCGGATATGGAATAGATGGCATGCCCCATCCCGTAGATGAGACCGGCCTTGTCGAACACCTTCTTGTCTAAGATAAGCTCCAGGTATTTCCTGACCTCCTCTTCATCGTTGATGTCCTTGACATTGGCCTTGATGTTCTGTATCATCTTCACTACCTTGATGTTGGCACCGCCGTGCTTCGGGCCCTTCAATGATGAAAGTGCCGCTGCTATCACTGCATAGGTATCGGAACCTGCGGATGTGACGACACGCGTGGTGAACGTGGAGTTGTTTCCTCCTCCGTGCTCCATGTGCAGCACCAATGCTGTATCCAATACCCTTGCCTCAAGTTCAGTGAACTGTCCGTCGGGCCTGAGCATCATCAGGATGTTCTCCGCTATGGACAGATTAGGATCGGGACGGTGTATGACCAGGTCCTTCTCCTCATCGTAGTACTGGAAGGCCTGATATCCGTAGACGGCCAACATTGGCATCACAGTGATGAGTTCAACAGACTGCCTGAGAACGTTGACTATGTTGTTGTCATCGGCCTTGCTGTCGTATGATGCCAATGACAGAACTGAACGTGTCATGGAGTTCATGACATCCTGACTGTGCGCCTTGAGGATCACACCTCTCAGGAACGTTGTCGGGAGCTCCCTCTTCTTGGTAAGGATCTCCACGGAGTTCTTCATGTTCTCCTCATCTGGCAGCTCTCCGAAAAGAAGGAGATATGCGGCCTCCTCGAACGCATACCTCTCACCGTTGTGCCCCTCGATGAGATCGTTGATATCGATACCACGGTAAGCTAACTTTCCCTCTATAGGCCTCCTCTCGCCGTTCACAGTCTCGAACCCGTCAACCCTGGAGATGTGCGTAAGACCTGTGACGACTCCTTTACCGTCCTTGTCACGCAGTCCCTTCTTGACATCGTACTTTGTGTAGAGATCCGCCTGTGCTATGTCGTATGTGTCGCACAGTTTAGCGTGAAGCTTGTAGTAGTCCTTCTCGTTGAGCACCGATATCACCTCTATGCCTATGGGCATAACCCTTACCTAATAAAAAAGGTACTCCGCTCCCTTTAAGTCACAGACGGCTACGAACGCACCATCCTGTGCTCTGACACCCATATAACTGGGATTAAGTGCGCTTTTAACGTATATATACGGGCTAATTATTGGGCGTCCTGTGAAGAACAATCCTGTATCGATTGCGATGATAGTCGTGGCCTCCCTTTTCTGGGGTGTCATCGGCGTATTCTCCAGAGAACTCCAGGCGTTCGGTCTGAGTCCGATACAGGTCACCGAGATCAGATGCATCGCGGTGTCGATCTTCATAACACTAGCCATCGCAGTATACGACAAGAAACTCCTCAGAATCCGTCTAAAGGACCTTTGGATGTTCTTCGGCTCCGGTGTCATAGGCATAATATCGTTCAATGTCCTGTATTTTGAATCGAACAATTACGTGCCATTGTCCACAACAGCAGTCCTCCT
>JAFSYZ010000246.1 GCA_017455785.1 Candidatus Methanomethylophilaceae archaeon | reverse complement strand
CATCGAATGGTTCTCCAAGTACATGGAAAAGTACGGGGTGAAGTTCGCAGACACCAAGGATGCGGAACTGAAGATACTGACATTCCTGGGTGCCATAGGCAACATCTGCGGGTATTATGCGAACGGCGGTACCGAGGGCTGTGAGAAGATCTTCCGTTATATGGTCATGTACATGAGCATGCTCCTGGGGATGCCAGTGTTGGATCTCGAAAAAACTGTGAAAAGACTCATCGAGATCGTCGAGGTCGGCGGGATGGCCATCATGAAGAATCAAACGGAATGAGCCGTCCAGCTGGTTTATCTTATACTTATCTTATACTCCCGTGTATAAGATAAAACGGGGTTCATGAAGGAATAGGGCGGAAAATGTTTTGACCGAGACGAAAAGCAAAAGCGGAAGCGGAAGCGAAATAAATGGGATTGTAGTTAAAGAAAGATGACGGATGGTACGGTCGCCCGTACCATCCTCAGTGGTTTCATTCCTCTCTCTTGCCGGTGAGGAACTTTGGTCCGACCCAGTTCCATTTTCCGAGGAGGTGCATCATCGCAGGGACGATGTACGTCCTTACGACCAGTGCATCCACCAGGATGGCGAAACAGAGGGCGAATCCCATCTGCTGGAGCATCACGGTGCTCGAGAGCATGAGCGTACCGAAGGTTCCTCCCATGATGAATCCGCACAGTGTGATCACTGAACCCGAGTGGAGGACGGCCTGTCTGATGGCCTCATCGTTGTCCATGCCCTTGTTGAACCTGTATTCCCTGATCCTTGTGGTCAGCAGGATATCGTAGTCCATACCGAGACCGAGACATATGACGATCAGCATGATCGGCAATATCCACAGTACTCCCGCATGGAGGACGTTGTCGAACAGCAGATGTGTTATGGCAACGGTCCAGATGACCGACATGAAGATCGTTCCCACGGCCCTGATGGGCGTGATGTACGATTTCAGCACGATGAACAGCAGGAGGATGATCAGGATGATCGCTGTGAGTTCGACCTTGAGGAACTCCTTGTCGACGACGTCCTTGATCTCGACCATGACCGCTGCGGTACCTGTAATCCATGACTCCTTGAGCAGATCGCTCTTGCTTACGTGGTCGTGCACGATGGTCCTGAACTGACCGACGGTATCGATGGATTTGTCGGACATGGCCTGTTCCTTGGTGGCCATGGTGAGGTTCACGTAGTTGATTGTGGCGGTGTTCGTCTCTGCATTGTAGGTCGTACCGACGGTTCCGGTCTGGACGAACAGGAGCCAATCCATCATCTTGGTGGTACTATCGATACCATATGGGATGATTCCATGAGGATCTCCTGTAATCGCTTCACGGTTCTGGTTGAACATATCTTCAATCTTGTCAATCATAGCCGCTGCGGAAGCAGGCAACGAACCTGTGCTCTTTAGTGCTTCGAGTGCAACACAGATATCGGTGGTGTTGGGATCCAACATGGGTGAAAGCTGATAGACAACTGCACCCCATGTGACGCTGAGGGCGTCCAGTTCTGGGTTATCGAAAGAACTGTAATACACACTGGAAACATTGTCAAGTTTGGCAATATCCGCACTTATTGCGGTCAATTCTGCTTTGGTATCTGTTAGATAAGTCCCCTCATTGTTCCATGTTAACATCCCTAGGCCACTATGATTCTCCCCTGTATATGTTACAGTTCCAAGGGGTTGGTCGGTCTCGATGATGGCATAGTTGGGCATGATTGCTCCGCCTCCGGCGTAGTCGGTCAGGATGATGATGCCTTCCTGCGACTCACCGGTCATCATGGAACCGATCATATCGTAGCTGTCTTCGGATGTGGCGT
>JAFSYZ010000245.1 GCA_017455785.1 Candidatus Methanomethylophilaceae archaeon | reverse complement strand
TTCTCCCTGTACAGTTCGGCAAGTGCGAGTTTTGCCGGAATATAGCCGTTATCAGATGAGGCCCTGAGGTAGTTCTCATAAAGGGGATGATTGTCCTTGTTGGCAAGTGCCAGCATGTACAATTGGATACCGTCCGCGTCCCCCATCTGATGACCTCTCATACCTTGAACGGACGGCTAATTGCCGTGCCTTTCCTTCCTTCTATCGGTTCAGTTTCAAAGCCGTTCGATTGGATGGTGGCTATGATCGGATGAACATTGTTTTTACTGAACAGAGGGATGCTCTCATCCTGGGAACCTTCCACTTTTAACAGATTGTTCTCGTAGGTGAACGACGTACAGTTGAGATGCACATGTCTGTTCAGTAGCACTCCTACCTTTGATGTCATGGCGTTCCCTTTCTCATCCGCGGTGACCATGATGCACATTGGATTAATCCTTCTGGCCAGATCGGCCATCGCTTTGGCATAGTTATCCGCATTGAATTGTTCCATTTCTTTGCATCTGATGTGGTATAAGGTGTCCACGCCATAGGAGAATGCTATGTCGTACAGCGGCCTGATATCTGCAGGGCCAGTGATCATCGCGAAGATCCTGTCGTCCGAAGCCTTACGGATCCTGCCCAATAATGAGATGCATTCCTTGGAGATCGTTTTTCTATCATTATCCAACCAGATCAGGGCACCCAACCCAGTGTCCTGATTGAGGTCGTACTGCCTCAACATTCCAGGAGGGAGTCTGTCGTTATCACCAGACGAACAACTGCCATCGGAGCAACTTCCGCTCGAACAGCTACCGCCGCTGCATCCGCCCATCTACTTCTCCTCCCAAATCCTTGGTAGCATAGCGTTCAGAACCGATTGTTCCGTCAGCTCCCTTCTATCGAGCAGACCTCTGCTGAGGATTCCGATCGCACCTTTCTCGCGACCGATATCCGAACCATAGACTATCTTTACAGCCTCTCCGACCGTCTTACCTTCCCTTACAAGGCGGGTTATACTGTCGGGATATCTGAATCCGGACCCCATTCCTAATGTGACCTTCCCGTCCTGATCCACGATCGCACAGTGTTGGACATCATAGAGATCACCGTATCTATCGAAAACGCCAGCCTCTATCCCTACGGATAGATCGTGGTCCTTTAGGGCGGCCTTCGCCCTGTTCACGGCACCTGTAACTGTTTCTTCTTCAAAGGGCTGTTCAGGAACACCGCTTGGGACATCCTCGGGATGGATACGTACCTGTCCGTAGATTTTCTCCATGACGTTCCTGACGGCCTCGACTTTAACGGGATTCAGTGAACCCACACCTATGTCTATGACATCCGTTCTTCCATTCCTGGAGCATTCCCCGTTAAGGATATCGGTGGATGAGATCTTCTTACCGTCATCCCTCGTCTTCAAGGGGACTACGGATAGTTCTAAGGGATTTCCGTTCAGTTGTTCTCTCCATTCAGAGACCAGTTTTCCATTTTCAAGTGTCTCTTCGGATACGACGAGAACATCCACATCACCCATCATTTCCTTAGGTCCGTACATGTCCTCGATCATGTATATCTGTGCTTTTCTGTCGATGGAGGAAAGGTACTGTTCCATCGATTTCTTCCTAAGGTAGAAGGGGTTCATGAATGGCCTTGATGCCATGGAATCGGATGTGATACCTATCCTGACATCATCCGATAATGAGAATGCCCTGTCTATCAATGCCTCATGTCCGTCGTGTATGACGTTGAATGTACCTGCAAGGGCTACGATCATGCATTCATCTCATAGACGATGGCTATGATCATGACGGCCACAGCGATCTACCATATCAGGAGGAGCTTGTTCTTTTTCTTCTTCAGCTCTTCGGCCTTGGTCTCCTTGCATTCGGATGAACAGTATCTTCCGACACC
>JAFSYZ010000005.1 GCA_017455785.1 Candidatus Methanomethylophilaceae archaeon | reverse complement strand
AGATGTTCAGTTCACGATCGAGGTACCGCCGGCGGATGCGCCAGCGGATCTTGCGGTACCATGTTTCCCCATGTCCAAGGCGTTGAGGAAGGCACCCAAGGACATAGCCGAGGACCTCGCCGGAAAGATATCCCCGGGAGGTCTGATCTCTGAAGTAAATGCAGCGAACGGATACCTCAACTTCAGGATGAACGGACAGGAACTGATCAACGGTACGTTGAAAGATGTCCTCACATGCGGTCCGATGTACGGCAGCCTTCCGTACAAGAACAAGAAGATCATCGTGGAGCACACATCCACCAATCCGACAGGTCCGATACACGTTGGACGTGCAAGGAACCCGATCATCGGTGACACATTGGCAAGGGCCCTCAAAATGTGCGGTTACGACGTCACCACAGAGTACTATGTCAACGATGTAGGAAAGCAGGTCGTCATCCTTACATGGGGTGTGAACAACCTCTCCAAAGAAGAGGTGGAGGAGGACGTACGCAAGAGGGAGATGGAGGACGACCGTGACAAGACGGATCACAAGCTCGTCGCATATTATCGTCTCGCCAACGTCAAGATGGAATCCGATCCCAAGGTCCAGGAGGAGATACAGGACATGCTCCGCAGGTTCGAGGCCGGTGACGAGCAGGTCATCTCTACCGTACGTAAGACAGCAGAGGTAGTGCTCGACGGACTGAAGGAATCACTGAGGAACATCGATGTGGTGCTGGATACATACACATGGGAATCCAAGTTCATCGCTGACGGTTCAGCAAAGAAGTACGTCGAGCAGCTGAAGGCATCCGAGTATGCAGGACAGGATGACAACGGTGCATGCTACCTCGAGCTGAAGGACTTCGGTATCCAGGGTAAGAACACAAGATTCACCTTCACAAGGTCCGACGGTACGACATTGTACACCACACGTGACATCGCATACCATCAGGACAAGTTCAGCAGGGCGGACATCCTTGTCGATGTATTGGGAGAGGACCAGAAGCTCGGTAACAAGCAGCTCTGCTGCGCCTTGGAGATCCTGGGACAGACGAGGAAGCTCGAAGCGATGTTCTATTCGTTCGTCTCACTTCCCGAAGGAAAGATGTCCACAAGGAAGGGTGTCGTCGTCTATCTCGACGATCTTATCGACGAGGCCATCTCAAGGGCATACGAGGAGATCAAGTCCAGACGTTCCGCACCCGGCGACTGTATGTCGGAGGAGAGGATGAGGGAGATCGCGAGGATAATCGGTGTCGGTGCCATAAGGTACAACATCGTCCGTGTACAGCCCGAGAAACAGTTGGTCTTCAAGTGGGAGGACGCACTCAACTTCGACGGTAACAGCGGTCCGTTCCTCCAGTACTCGTACGCAAGGGCATGCAGCATGCTCAGGAAGGCGGGCGAGTTCAAGGAGGTCGTCGACGCATCTCTGCTCAAGGATGAGTACGAGCTCAATCTCGTCAAGACCATCTCCAGATTCGAGAACGTCATCGAGGAGGCAGGGGAGAAGAAACGTATCCACCTCTTGCCCGCATACGGTCACGAGCTCGCATCCGCGTTCAACCAGTTCTATGCTTTCGTCCCGGTACTCAATGCTAAGGATACCAAGGATACCAAGGACGCACGTCTTACGTTGGTGAAATGTGCTAAGACCGTTCTCGGTAATGTATTGGAATGCCTCGGAATGGGCGCACCTGAGGAGATGTGAACATGGAGATCCGTCCAATGAAGCTCAAGGACATCATCCAGGTCAGGGACCTGGAGATCTCCTGTATCAAGGAGTACTTCTCGGAGATCCTGGAGAATAAATGGGAATCGCTTCCCCAGCAGTGGAAGGACGACCTGGGAGCAAGCAGCAAGAAGGCCTTCGGTACCTATCTGGAATCGGGATTGAGTTTCGTCGCCGAAGAAGATGGGGAGATCATGGGATTCATCTTCGCACAGATGCTCCACCATGTCAACAATGCCGAGAATCTCGTATGGATTGAGAACATGGGCGTTCATCCTTACCTGAGGAGGAACGGTATCGGTTACAAGCTTTTGCGTGCGACCGTCGATGCGGGTATGCAGAAGGGTGCCACCGTGATCCACAGCTCCATCCAGCCCGATAATGTCCCGTCGATAATGATGCACAAGAAGATGGGATTCTTCATCGACAGGCGTTCTGTTGCATTATTGGACTGCAACGATCACAAGATTACACCTAAACTCTGATTTATTTAAGAAAAGAATGACGGGGGAGATATCCCCCATCTGTTTCACTGTTTTCTGCGTTTGGATCCTTCGTAGATCTTCTTCT
Source organism: Candidatus Methanomethylophilaceae archaeon (assembly GCA_017455785.1). Taxonomy (GTDB): domain Archaea; phylum Thermoplasmatota; class Thermoplasmata; order Methanomassiliicoccales; family Methanomethylophilaceae; genus Methanarcanum. The sequence continues at coordinate 2,141 of JAFSYZ010000005.1, read as the reverse complement.
TGGCGGGTTCGGTAGCGATTGTCTGCTGCTGTGCTGCCTGCTTCTTCGCTTTCTTCTCCTCGGCCATCTGCGTGAAGACCTTCTCCTTCTTGTTCTCCTTCTTGGCATCGCTGACGGAGCGCATCCTCAGCCAGACGACCACGATGATGAAGATGATGACGATGATTATGACGACATATGTGGTCCAATCGCTCCAGATGCTGTGCGGCACATCGATGTCCTTGATCAGCGTCTGTGTGTCACCGCCGCCTGTCACCGTGACCTTGATCTCCTTGTGGCCGGAACCTTCGAATGAGAATGAGACCTCGGCGTGACGGTCGCTGTCCTTGACGTTGGATGTCGTGGTGTTAGCAGGTATGGTGAACTCCTTGGTGGCATAGGACCTGGTTCCGTTCGCTGCATCGACCTTGATCGTAACCGTGACAGGTGAGCTGGTACCGTTCGTGATATACACGGCGATGGAACCCTCACCTTGATCGGTGAATCCCCTGACGACCTCGACGCTCTTGAGGCTGTACGCGTCGGAGTCCTCCGATGCTGCTAGGCACAGAGGGACGACGGCAAGCATCAGCACGAGTGCCAGTGCGACTATCTTGTGGTATGTTCTCATCTGATCAGCTCACGTGATTATCTCTTCGATACGTTCCTGTTCGATGGCGTTCCTGACCTCCATGGCCAGTCTCCTTCCGGTACTCATCTCCCTTCTGTAGAGGGCGTTACCGTACGGGTGACCCACAGCCATGTGGATGTTGGTACCTCCGCCGATACGGGGTGCGACATCGTAGATGTGGAAGTGCAGGTCCTTATCGACACATGTTTGCAGACAGAACGGACCGATGATTCCCGGGTCGTAGTACTTCTTCGTGGCCTCGACGTACTTCTCAGCGAGTTCGAAGGCTTTGTCGAGGAGCGATTCCCTCAGTGTGGCGGCGTTGTGTCCGCATACGGTGTACTCGGGAAGGATTCCGTCGTTCTCCAGCTCCACCTGCTGTTTTCCGGGGAGCCTGCAGAATCCGTCCAATGATGATTCGAATCTCCAGTCGATTCCGAGGAGTTCGAGCTTCGAGCCCTTCTCCATCAGAGGTGAGTAGAAGAAGTCGAGGTTGAACACGGGGCCGATGATGTACTGCTCCATCCTTGCGGATTCCAGGAAGTTCTCCTCGATGACGCCGTCCCTGATCAGTTCCTCGGATTTCTGACAGAACTGCTCGTAGGATTTGGCGGTGAAGAATCCCCTCTCCAGTTTTTTCTGCTTGTGGTGGACCTTGATGATGGTCAGTCCGACGTTGTCGATGTCCTCGGGCTTCTCGACCTTCTTGGGGGCTGGCAGTCCTGCCTTGTCAAGGATCCAGTAGTAGTCCTTCTCGTCCCCTCTCTCCTCGGATCTGAGCAGGTTCCTGCTTCCGACCATCGGTACTTTGAAGTCGTTCTCAACCGCATCGATACCGCAGTATGACACGAAGGAACGGTTCGGGATGAACAGGATGTTGTCCTTGATCAGTTTCTCCTGCTGTGCAGGGTCCAAGAGGTTGTTGAACTTGTTCAGGATGATGGTCTCGTCAACGCATCCTCTGACGTGGTTGCCCTTGGCGTCCGTGACCGTCTTGAAGTATTCGTTGAAGGTCTTCTCCCTTCCGGCCTGACAGATGGCGACGGTAGTGAATCCCTCGGTCTTCGCACCGTCACAGGTGTCCAGACCGGAGTGTGAACCGACGACTCCTATCTTGGCCTTCTTGAGGTCGTATCTCTCGAGATTTGCTAGGATTTGGTCTCTGCTGATCATCGTAAGCCTCGCTATGCGCCTGGGAATGAAATATAAGATAATAAAGGCACGTCAGACCGATGGATGGCCGTCACCCGATGATATGTTCTGCGGCTAGGGGGCACAATCGTTTCATAATTAAATTGTATATAATCAAATTGTATATAATCAAATTGTATACAATTGAAGTGAGATATATGACGGATGAAACGACGCAATCGATATACGATTTCAGTGCTAAGAAAAGGATGGGGCCGAGGAGTCTCTTTCCGTTTTCAAAGGGAAGGTCATGCTTATAGTCAACACAGCCACGGGATGCGGTTTCACACCCCAATACGAGGATCTGCAGAAAATATACGATGAGTTCCACGACAAAGGT
>JAFSYZ010000244.1 GCA_017455785.1 Candidatus Methanomethylophilaceae archaeon | reverse complement strand
TCGGGAAGTTCTGAACTTCCCTTCCCGAAACCTTTTACTTCGCTTTTCTCAAACGGTTTTTATCTTCATTTATATCAGTAATGTGAATGACTTTACGAATTCGCCATAAATCATATCGAGAATCGAATGGCAATGTCATTAAGACTACTGTAATCACCATGAAAAGCGCAGAACAGGTCCTCGAGACCATGTCCAATGACCCGAAGAGGGCGATTCTGCACATGGCCCTTCTAGTTGTGGTTACATTTCTGGCGGTGAATATCAACACCTTCCTCGATAAGGTATGGATAGCCAACATAAGTAAGGATGTGGTCACCGCCGTCTCAACTGTTGGACCTATCTATTCTGTCGTGTCCGCGTTAGGGATCGGATTGGGTACCGGTGCATGTGTATGTATCGGTTATTATCTAGGGAGGAAAGACTTCGTTGGGGCCAATAGGATGGCCAGCACCTGCGTCCATATGGCCCTGGTAGTCTCCATCCCGACAGTCATATTCCTGTTGTTCGGCACCGATATGCTGTTCAAAGACCTGGAGGCGATGAAGTCAGATACATGATCCATGACTATATCCTTCCATTGGCCATCGGCTCTCCTGTCATAATATTAGCTGGAGTCCTTGCTAACTTCCTGAAGGTCGAATGATCGATCGGGATGATGTCCTTGTGTACAATGTTGAGCGTGCCTGTGAATGCGGTGCTCACACCGTTGATGGTGCGCATATTGAATTGGGGGGTTGCCGGAGCATCAATATCAACCGTCCTAGAATCGGTGGCCAGTCTGATCGCGTTGATTATCGTGCTCAAGAAAGGGAAACGTATCATCAAACTTACAGTCAAAAAACCGAGCGTAGAGGATTTCAAGGAAATCGCAAGGGTCGGAGGTCCGAAAACTGCTGAGGAATTCTTCGGTGGGATATCCATCCTATTGATGAGTATAGTCATAGTTATCTGCCTGAGTGCGGACGCATTGACGATACATGGCTTAGCATTCTCCATCCCATATCTATTGACCGTGGTATCGGATTCCATATCGGCGGCCACACAATCTGTATCATCTATCGCAGCAGGTAAAGGGGATCTGTCGACGATGAGGACATCCATGGCATTCTCAGGCATACTTGTTTTCGCTGGTTCGATAATCTGTATGATATTGATATTGGCATCCACAGACCCGTTGCTCCGTGTCTTCATGGACAGCGATGTTTCAACACTGTAAAATGAATTGATACAAGTGACACGCATCTACGCATTGCTGATACCGTTCTACCTGCTCAGCAGACTGATATCGAATCTGTTGCAAGTGGTGAAGAAGGCCCACTACTGGGCCCCGGTCTATATCGTATTGATCAACTTACAGATGGTCAGCATATTCTTCCTGGCTGACAACCATGTGGATATGGCATGGATCGTAGTGATCCTCAACATGCTGATATGCCTTACATCGTTCATTATGCTCCTCTATTTTACACACAAGTTCAGTCTGGATACTATCAAGAATCTGACCAACGTGAACAGGACATAAGAGCATTATATACATTTATTATGATAATTGATTATCATATTAACAAGACTTAATCAAATAATATTTATATACTATAACTTAGTAGAACAGTCGATTATGCATACAGAACATCACAATGACTTTGATTATTCAAAATACAGGCCCAAAGGATATCCTGTTAGACACAAGAGGAAGATTCCTTTCGAGCCCATCCTATCACTTCCAATAGAGTATCGTTCAATGATCAGAAGGATCAGGGAATTGGACGGAGTATTGGATGAATTCGTACTCGGTTCTGACGATTATCTCGAGTTGGTTAAAGAAGCATTTGCTAACAACATACACTGGTCCACAAAGATCGAAGGAAACAAACTCTCATTGGAAGAGGTCATGAAACTGACCGGAAGATTCACAAGAAAAGAGATCACGGAGAACAATAACGGGCCAACCCAAGAGATTCTGAATCACCTTTACTCGTTCTTCGCAAAGAATGAGATGAGCCTCCCTTGGAATAAAGAGACTGTAACAAAAACACATGCGATACTGATGAGGGGCGTCAGTGAATCCATCACCCCTGGTGTGATAAGGACCGAGGACGTCAGCATCATCGGTAGTGACGGGACCGAATTCTTCATCACATGCCCCCCTAAATATGTCGAAGATGAACTGGATTCCATCCTGGAATGGCTCAACACATCACCTTATGATGAGATAATCACTGCAACTCTGCTGTTCCATGAATTCGAAAGTATACATCCGTTCAAGGATGGAAATGGAAGGACAGGACGCACATTATTCCAGATTCTTCTTCAGGAGCTCGGACTGAAGAATTGCAAACTGTGTAAATTCGAGGAGGAGATGCTGTCCGATCCGGAGACATATTATGATCTTCTCGCTTACACGGATTCAACACAGAACTATGCTCCGATTGTGATGTACTTTACGGAAGCCTTGCTGAGAGCATATGAGAATGCAGTAATCGAATTCAGTAAAAAGGATCGTCTTTTAGAGATGGATGAGAACACCCGCATGATCGTAAGAAAGGCAAAAGAAGTAGATTCGTTCACTTTCAAAGAAGCGATCACATGGGTGCCAGGGATCGGCATTCAGGCGATGAGGAAGAAAATGGATGAATTGGTCGACATGGATATCCTGATAAAAGTCGGAATGACGAAATCCATGAGGTATATGTTCAAGGATCCGCTGCGTGATCTTAGAGCTGGATTATCTTTGGAGACGAAAGGCTACCCTAATACAAACGAAGATTGAAAAATGGTGGACAGTGTGGGAGTTACCACAGGGTAAGCCAGCACTGCTGGTCATTACATTGTCCGGAATGCATGAACGACGAGGCCCTCAGGCAGGGGGTCGAGACCGAGAAACCATTGCTCAGATACTCCAAACTGATAGAGAAGCAGTCGGGAAGACGTCCCGAGATAGGCCATTGGGTCGTATCCCCTCCGCAGGAATGGGGCAAATCCATGATGCAGACCAAGGAGGAGTTCGACGGGATGCTCAGGATCATAGTCAAGGACCTCCAGGAATGCGGAGGTAAGGCAGGGGTCACCATTTTCCATCCCTGGCGTCAGAAGCAGACGGAATGGGAGCTCTCGCCGCATTTCCACAGCCTCATCTACGGCTATATCAAGACGAACAAGTTCAGGAGGCTCCATCCGGGATGGATCATCAAGAAGGTCCATCCCCATGAGAAGATAAACAGCATAAGGCACACGCTGGCATATCTGTTCACCCACATGGGTCTGGGCATCGCGGAAAGGGATCCCGACGACATCAACTGGTTCGAGGAAACGATGAACCTCATGATCCCCGGAGTCAAGTCCGGAAAAGGCACATACAAGGACACAAGGACTACGAGGACGAATTCCTAGGAAAAGGACGCATGGTCGGAGACCTATCGGATGTCGATTGGGACCAATGGGTGGAGAAGAAGCTCCTTCTCAAGACCCGCATGAGGGAATGGGGAGGCATCGGTCGCAACAGGATCAAGCGCATCGGCGTCCACAGGCAGTACAAGATCAGGAGGTGCAGCGAATGCGGAGAGCTCTTCAGGGTCTACGAGGGCATCCACGACACCGTAGGCAACTACGTCAGGTACATCCAGGACAACGAGGTCGTATGCTTCGCCCAGCATTACAGCGTAGTCATGACCACCTATCTGAGAAACAAGGAGCGCCTGAAGGACAACAAGCAGACCTTCACGGACTTTGCCAAGTTCACACCATTCGCAGTTTCTGATCTGGAATTCATCCCGCAGAACAACGACCTCGTCATGGACGGACCCTTCGCAGAGCCGGACAGCTTCTTCCTGAAGCGTCAGGCAAGGGCATACTCCAGTGAAGCGGTTATCTGA
>JAFSYZ010000243.1 GCA_017455785.1 Candidatus Methanomethylophilaceae archaeon | reverse complement strand
TGGCGATTATTGCTGAAATACACTTACCTGCCTCGTAGACTGAATCGAATGATATGAGTGCGGATGCAGTCGTCTTGGGTTTGGTCATCAGCTTGATGGTGACCTTGGTAATGATACCCAGTGTACCCTCGCTTCCGCACAGGAGCCTTGCCAGCTGGTATCCTGATGAGTCCTTGATCGTCTTGGTACCTGCCTTGACGATGTCACCGTTGGCCTTGACGAATGTCAATCCCAGGACGAAGTCCCTAGTAGCTCCGTACTTCACGGCCCTCATTCCTGAAGCGTTAGCAGCGACCATTCCTCCGATCTCGCATGCCTCCGCCGAACCAGGGTTGCAGGGGAAGAAGAATCCGTACTTCCCGATGGCTGCGTTCAAGTCGTTGTAGATACATCCCGCCTCGCACTCGACCCAAAGGTCACCGACACTGATGTTCAGGATCTTGTTCATCCTGCTCATGTCCATGACGATACCGCCCTTGATGGGTACCGCTGAACCGCAGAGTCCGGTACCTGCTCCCCTCGGGACCACCGGGATCTTGTTGGCATTCGCGATCTTCATGATCTCGGACACCTGCTCTGTGGACCTGGGCTGTATGACCACCTCAGGGGTGTTATGGAATATGGATGCGTCGAAACCGTAAGTGTAAAGGTCAGCGACCTTGGTGGAATAACCGTCCTTTCCGACGATCTTCTCGATACTGTCAATGATTTTCTGGTCCACTTGTTTCACCTGCCATAGCGAATTCCCCTCCTTTATTATAAGGGTATTTACAGTAGGATGCGTACGACGACCGACAATTGTACATCTGGTCTCCTTCTCAAGTCAGTTTCAGTGATTACCCTTATAACCCTCGCAACCGATTCGCCTCCATGAAATCCAAGATCATCCTTCTAGGCCCCCCAGGCGCAGGAAAGGGAACACAGGCAGAGATCCTCGGCAACAAGCTGGGATTCACAAGACTTTCGACCGGTGACATGCTCCGTGAGGCCGTCAGGAACGGTACGGAACTCGGTAAGAAGGCAAAGACCTACATGGATGCAGGAGGACTCGTACCCAACGACATCATCATCGGCATGATGAAAGAGAAGATCGAGAACCTCGAGGGTGCATTCCTCCTCGACGGATATCCAAGGACCGTGGAGCAGGCGGATGCCCTCGGAACGATCGTGGATATCGATCTGGCAGTCAACATCGACGTGGATGATGATGTCCTGATAGACAGGCTCACCAAGAGGCGCTCATGCCCCAAGTGCAACGCCGTGTACCACCTGACGAACAAGCCTCCAAAGAAGGACGGCATCTGTGACGCATGCGGTGCGGAACTGTACCAGAGGGACGATGACAAGGAAGAGACCATCAAGAACAGACTGAAGGTCTACCGCGAGAACACTTTCCCCCTCATCGACTATTACTCCAAGAAGGGCAAGCTGTTCACCGTCAAGGGTAACGAAGGTACCATCGACGACATCTTCGCCAGGATCGAGAAGGCACTGAAGGACTGAAAATGAAACCATACAATCCGATGCCTCGTTTCATCGAGACATCGGATCTCCTTCTGAGACCGTGGGAACCCACGGATGCATATTCACTGTACGAGCAGGCGAAGGATGACACCGTCGCCACGATGGCAGGATGGGGCCCGCATACGTCGCCTGAGTACAGCATGAAGGTCATCGAGGATGTTCTAGCGGATGATTATGCGATAATACCCAGATCGTTCAGGAAGCCTGTGGGCTCCATAGGTCTGAAATTCGGTGAGAACACCAACTTCCCCATACCCGAGAACGAATGCGAACTCGGTTATTGGATAGGCAAGGCGTTCTGGAACAAGGGCTATGTTACGCAGGCGGCCAAAGCGGTGATCGAGAACGGATTCGATAATCTGGATATCAACGGCATCTGGTGCATCTGCCGTATGGACAATCCCGCGTCGGCAAGGGTACAGGACAAATGCGGATTCCGGTTCGTAAAGATCGATGACATAGTGGATCCGATATACGGACAACTAACCATGCGTTTCACGTATATGTCCAGACAAACCTTCATTTCCAAACACAATACATGATCGTTCAAGGCCTTTCCATAGAAATCTATTAAAAGAGGATTGCAATAGACCCTTTCGACAGCCTCGTAGTGTAGTGGTCAATCATCCTAGACTCTGGATCTGGGGACTGCAGTTCGAATCTGCACGAGGCTACCATTCCTTTCTCCATACCTATGTTCCGGACACTTCCATCGATAAATACCAGGATGACGATTGTGACCGCATGGAACTGAAGACGAACCACTCCGAGATGCTCATTTTCGGATTGATCTACATCGTCATGGGATTGATCTCGTTATTCGTGTTCATCGCCTACACGGCGAACATGGAGGTCCCCAAGATACTGAGTTTCTCGGAGAACACCATAAGTCTTCTGTTGATAGGCGTGGTAAACCTGGCATCCGCCTGGGGTCTTCTCTACAGGAAGAAGTACATGTGGTCCGCCACGATGATGTTCATGATTGTCATAATCATTGGTAACATCATGGGCCTGTTCTACACTGACGTGTTCAAGTACGTATCATGTGTACTGTCGGCGATCTGCCTGCTGTACCTGTTCTCCACGCCCGCAAGACAGTGGTACATGGTGGAGTGATCACAGTTCCTTCTCAGCACCTGTGGCAATATCGATGAAGTAGTCCGCGCTCTCCTCGGGACCCCTGGCGATCAGGACATCCCCGGCCTTGATCTCGGTGAACTTGTTGGGACCGTAGATGTACTGGTTACCGCGCTTTATGGCGATTACATACATACCGGAGATACTACCGAGCCTGATGTCACCGAACTTCTTACCGACGAGGATGGAATCATCGGAAACGGTGGCCTTCTCTATGGTCACCTCGGATTCCTGGATGCTCATCTGTATGACAGGGTGCTCGCCCAATCCTCTGAGAACGACATCCGCGATGGATGCGGCCGCATTGGCGATCTCCTCCGCGGCCATCTGGAGCCTTATCACGACGGAGATCTTGGTGATCTCGTCAGGCTTCTCCTTCCCGAAGTCGACTATCGCCTCATGGATATCGGCACCGAGCTCGTCCATCCTCCCTTCAAGGAAGATGACCTCCTCTGCGATCTCCGTGTTGTTGTAGAGCAATGATGAATATGCGAGATCCACCATGAACTCCGATGTGTCCTTCAGTTCGAGGAGCATAGCCTCGATCTTACTCATCA
>JAFSYZ010000242.1 GCA_017455785.1 Candidatus Methanomethylophilaceae archaeon | reverse complement strand
GATTTGTCGGACAGGTCGATGTCCTTGCCGCCGAGCACCCCGCCGTATGTGTTGTAGTACTGGGCGATCTGGTCCAGTGCAGATACGTACATGGCGTAGGCCTGCATGTCATCGATATCGATGTTGCGAAGCTGCGGGATGACCGATGACGGGGACAGGAGGAGACATTTGCTCTTCGCCTGTTCGGTTATGCTCCACATCCTCGATGCTGCTACGTTGGCATCGTGGATGCGCTGACCGAGCTCCCCGTAGTAATCGGAGAACGTGCGGATCATCCTGACCAGTATGTCATAATCCACCGAGGGATCCTCACTGCAGGAAAGGATATCCCCGTTGTACTCATAGATGTAAGAGAGACTTTCGCTGCTGTATTCGGTGTGGTTCCAAGTGATCCTGACCGTGTCGTCCTGTTGTCCGGGAACGATGAATCCGCAGACCCCGTCCACGAGCATGACCGCACCTCCGACAATATCAGCCGATGTCTGAGAGGCCGAAGGAAGGAACAATCCCGCATACCTTCCGGGGGTAAGGGTGTACCAACCCTCTACCATACCGACATCGGAAAGATCCGACTCGGCATTGAATCCAGCGGAGATGCTGATCTGCCTTCCATCCATGGATGTGGCGGTACCGGCCTGTTCGGCCGCCAGCTCCCCTCCGTAATAGTAAACGAGGTTCTTGCTCGCGGAAGATGTCACGATGGGGACCAGGATCAGATCCAACGAGTAATCGGCAACGGACGATCTTCCACCGTCCCAGGAGAATCTCCCGTCGATGGAGGAGTAGAGCTCCTGATTGCTGCTGCTCATGTTGGATACGAGAAACGGCACATTGGCGGCGTATTTGTATGCCCAAGTGAGGGCCATTATGGTATTGCCGAGGCCCTGGGCCACAAGATCGTATATCCCGGCATCCGTGAGGATGGTATCGGGATGATATGCCGTCTCCGCGGACCAATAGTCCCCTGCAGAGATCTCCGCCGCCCTGTTGAGGTAGGATTCCGTCAACGTCCATGTCCTGCGGTCGTTGTCCACCAATGCCGTGGCCATCTTCGAGATGAGGACGACATTGTTGGACAGAGATTGTGAATACATCCCGAGGGCGAATTCATTGACATCCCCCTGTTCCCCTGCAGGTCTTTCAGTATCTACTCCTGCAAAGAAGTCCCCTACTTCCCACAGTACGTCGGATGCGGTGTAATAGCAATTGGCCAGGAGCATCCTGTAGTCGTCGTTGAAGAGAAGGGCGAACGGGAGTGCGAACCCTGTAGGCTCAATAGCCTCTTCGGATACGGCCTCACTCTCTTCTGTGATTGCGAAGAGAGGTGTCAAGGCCATCATCAGCATGATTGCGATTGCAACTATCTTGTTGTGTTTCATCAGAAAATCACTCCTGACAATCCAATGGCGAAAAGAACACCGGATATGGCGATCACGAGGGGATTGTGACGGATTGCACCGATCACTGCCACGGGAACACACGCGATCAGCGGGATCCACCAGAGGTACTCTGCGGATTCCGATTGGACGGCCCCGTCATCCTCGATCTCGAAGACGGATGTGCAGTATCCGCTTCCGAAGATCGTGTTGCTGACTGAAAGCGTCGCGGCATATGCGCCCGGACCGAGCGTCTGACGGTATGTTCCTCCGTTCATCACGGTCGATGTGACATCATTCCCCATGTTGTCCGTGACCTTCCAGACAAAATGGACGGGGATGATGGACGCCTGACCGTTCACGAATACGCGAGCCGTCAGGAGCACATCCCTCCCATCTATGGATTTGATTATCGAACAGCTTATCGACGACTCATCAATCCTCAATGTCCTGGAGGCGGTGCCCCCAACGTATGTTATATTCACCACGAATGTGCCTGCAGCCATCGGGACGCCGGTGATCTTCCCGGTATCGAGCTCATAGACCGTGCCCGGAGGAAGTCCGGAAACGGAAATGACGTCCCTAGCCCCCAATCCTGTGTCGTATTCGATGGAGCTGCCGACGACCCCGTCGTACTGTGAAGAGGCCTCCGCACATCCGACGGGGACGAACAGCAGCATCGCTGTAACCACAAGGAATGGGATGGCTGCGATCTTGTTCAGTCTCTCACCCCACCACGTAGAATCCGGAGGTCGGACTAGATGTGAATGCCAACACGTTCTCGACTGTGATCGTGAAACTCTGAGTGGCGGATGTGTATCCGGTTTTACTCAGGGTGAGTGTCACATTGTATGTGCCGGCAGCCGGAGGCATACCGCTGATCGTATAGGTGGAACCGTTCGCAGATCCGGAAAGCCAATTTGCTCCGGATATGGACAATGTGGCCCCTGAAGTGTTCGAGGTCAGATTGTATACGAAGCTCTGTGCCGTTGTGATAGCGGTGTTCGACTGCGATGAGGTTATGGTTATCGCGTTGCTGCTCCACTGTGCTGTGAGATAGACCGTGGCGTTGCTGCCAACCGTTACAGACTGCCCTGCCCAGTATGTCGTCCCGTTATACGACCATCCGGCGAATGTGTATCCGCTCCTCTGAGGGACAGTTGATGTTACTGTCATGCTGTAGGAGGATGATGTGTTCGTAACGGTCTGCGGGTTAGGGGACGGCATATTAGTGACACCGCTGCCACCGGCCTGATATTGTATGGTGTGGGTGTAGTTGGTTGCAGACGGTGAGAAATTCGCTGTAATGGTCCTGTCCGCAATAACTGTGCCTGATGCGTTGCTCCATGATGAGAATGTGTAATTGTCATTAGCATTGGCCGTTATCGTGTCGGAACCGATCGTCAGTGTGTTACCGCTCGTTGAGATGGAAGTTCCCGATGCCACGGTCACGGATGACTTACTGACGCTTCCGCCCGTTCCGGCACTGATGGTGACCGTGTAGTTGGTTGTCGTTCCGGTGACGGTGATGCTGTAAGACACCCTTGTGGATGTGTCATCCCAGACTCCGGCCATAACGTTGGTGGCCCTGAGGGTGACGGAATACGACCCTGCGGTCGTAGGCGTACCTTTGAAGTAGTATGTGCCGCTGACCTCCTGTTTGGTCACTCCGGACGGGAGGCTTCCGCTCTCTATCTCATAGTGCTTGTATTCGTGGTAGATAAGTCCCGTGTTGTAATTGACGGCCGTACCTTGCGTCCAGGACAGGTTTGTCGCGGCTGAAGAATCCTCATCGGTGAGGGCGGAGCCGATTAATGACACACCTGCGAATGCCGTAGCCAGCATCATGATCATGGCGAAGATTGAGAACATCTTATTGGAATTGAGAGAGCTCATATCTTCCCTCCTGTGAACCACATGTACAATACGGCAACCGACAGTAATGCCGTGATAGCAACCAATACCGGGTTGCGTGTGACGTATGTTATAGCGCCTATGACGGCCAGTGCCCCTGTCAGGATGATGGCAATTGCGTTATCCTCAATGAACTTCTGAAGATCATCGGATGATGCGGCACCCTCTCCTGAGGCCCACTTGGCCCGCAGAGTTATGCTTTCGCTGATTCCCTGATTGAAATCGAATTCATTTTCGGACACAGTTGTGCCCGATACGAGGTACCATCCGTCGAAGGTGTATCCAACTCTTGTAGGATCTGCGGGCCTGAACACCTTCTGCAGAACATAGTCATAATCGGAGTACTGTTTCGGAACGGTCTGTGATGCTACGTTAGATCCGCCGTCGGAATCGAATGTGACGATCGGATCTCCCATTACCTGAACAACGATCTTAGACCAGTGCTCAAGCTCGCCATTCTCGCCGCCGATCACACATTGTTTGACTGTGTAAGTGCCTTTGGCGACATAGGTGTGGACTGGCTTCCAAACATTGCCCTTGTGAGCGGTCAGGAGAGCTGCATACTCTTCCAATCCTGCATCCCTTGAGTCGAGGACAACATTGTCGCCGAATTCCCATCTGACTTCGTCACCTTGGGTTCCGCTTGAAGGCAGGAATATCGGACTGTATGTCCAGCATATCTTCGTTCCCAGATCTACAGGATCCTGTTCAGTACCTGCCCCGGTCGCTTCTATTTCTGAAGGTATGATTATCATCAGTGCACAGACGACCACCAATGCTGCCGAGATGACAGCAATCATGCGAATTGTATTATCTTTCATCCTACCACGTAAAATCCTGAAACAGGCGTGGATGTGAATCCTAACGCTTGTACGATTGTGAGTGCGAATGTCTTGGTCACCGGCTCCTGGTTGTCTGATGTGACTGTGACCGTTACAGTATATGTGCCTGCATCGCCTGACGATGCAGCCACCGAAATTGAGCCATTATTATCAATGGACACCTTGCTTGTGGAGAGGCCTCCCGTTATGGATGTGACTTGGTATGAGACTCCGGACACACCGTTCGTTACTGAGAATGCAACAGGATCATAGTTGCCGTTCTCCACTGCATAGACGTTAGCGGGCGCTGTGACCACCAGTGCCGGTTCGATCTTTATGGACACCGTTTTGGTAGCTGTAACGGATGGCTGGACAGTTGTTGCAGTCAATGTGTATGTCGTTGCATTGCTGACTGCAGATGGGGTTCCTGAGATGACCCCAGTGCTTGCATTGAAGGACAGTCCCGATGGTAATGACGGAGAGATGCTCCATGAAGATATCGTCCAACCAGATGTGGTGGAAGGGATGTATGTGAAACCATTTCCGACCACACCGATCGCAGATGCATTACCTGATACGGCAAAAGCATCGACGATTGCAAATTTGATGTTCTGATAGACCGTCTGTGTAGGATTCGACGTTACAGCTTTGATCGTCACATAATAGTTGTTTCCAGAATATGATGCAGGAACGGTAACATCGATAACTCCATTGGACACGGAGGCATAACCGCTAGTCGAGGAATAGTTAGCTGAGGAACCCGGTTGTGAGGATCCATTGGCCGACACAGTGATGGTCGGAGATGAGATGTTGAAGGTGGGTGAGTATCTGTAAGTTTGTCCTTTCACCAGGTTTATGACACTGGTGTTGTTGGGACTGCTCGATGATGCCGCGACATTGATACTGAATACGTACGTATCAGCGGAGGTGATCCAATTGCTCGTGCCGTAGTTCTGCTTCTTGAACGTCACGGTGAAAGTGTCGGCTTTCGTCGGCGTACCGGTGAAATGAACTGTCCCTCCCGAGGTCGTAAAACTGACCCCAGTAGGCATGGTTCCGGAGGATTTGTTGTATCCCGTGTTATTGCCGTCCTCCAGACCCGTGTCATAATTGACTGCTGTACCAACGGTCCATGACAGGTTCACTGTCTGGGTGGATGCTGCTGAAGAATCCTCATTAGTAAGACTAACAAAAGATATTCCGACAAATGCAGTTGCAATCATGATCGCAACGGCAAACAGAGCGAACAACTTCTTCCCTTTCAGCGGACGGACGGTCCGATTAGATTGTTCTTTGATCTGTGATTTCATGATATCAAATAATCGCAATCCTTGCAAGGGAGGATTGCATCTGTCATCGAAGGTATCATGATCAGATCCGTGGTCTCCGTCATCTGCGGTACCGGGCATGGAGTGAGTGTTGTGTCCGGATCCGCATTCTCTTCAAGAGGGGCGGAGACCGAGACTACAGCTGCGCAGGCGATAATGAAAGTTATCGTGACAGTTGCCGTCATGATCCTATCGGTATTCATTCCTAAAGTCTCGGCCTGTAAGTAAAGCAGGTTTCTTTCTTTAAATACTCTTTTTGAGCCGCGGAACTGCTGGCTTTTGCTGACCGGCATCGTTATATATCATTACTTACATACAGTTTATGGTAAGTAACTATGGTCAGACCGCGTGAAGGAGAGGGCATAAAACGCACAATCGTGAGGAGAAAGGACAAATTCTACGCCTACGAGGTGACCTCCAAGATTGAAAACGGCAAGAAAGTCACCGTTTCGAAGTATTTGGGACGGGTAGATCCTGAGACAAAAGAGCTCCTTCCCAAAATTCCGGAAAAAAGTGCGGATACGAGGCGGAAAATTGCAGAACAAAGATCGATCAAGATGCTTGAAAGCATCCATGTTGCGGACTATGGCGCAGTCTATCTCCTTGACCATATACAGCGCAGCATCAAGGTAGGCGAGGATCTGAACACCGCCTTCGGCAACGTCGCTGTTCAGATCCTTGCCGTATCGATGACACTGGTGCAGTGCGGCGGCGTCTTCGACGCCGTCGAACCCACGATGAAGAGAACGTGGATCAAGAGATTCTACAATCTTCTGGGTTCCCAGGGTTCCAGCACGATGACCGATCTCTCCAAGAAGATAGGAACAGACGGACAGGCCAACATGGAGAAGTACTTCAGATGCCGCATAGCCCGCAACAAGAAACTCGTGGCATGGGACACGACGACCATCGGATGCAACAACGAAATGGGCGGTCTAGCGGAATACGTCAAGAACAACAAGGACGACGAGGACATCCCCCAGGTGAAACTGGGCATAGCGACGGACATCAGAGGTGTGCCTCTGATGTACCGCCACTATGCCGGGAATGTCTCCGACATGGACACGGTAAAACTGCTGGCTAACGATATCGGCCATTCCGAAGATTCAGAGGTGCTGTTCGTCATGGACAGGGGATTCTGTTCCGGTTGGAATATCAGATTCATGATCGATAACGGATATCGTTTCGTGGTCCCGGCAACGGTATCCGGGAAAGCCACGAAAAGACTGCTCACCCGTTTCGTCCAAGAAGGCAAAGCCGTCGATATGCGGTTCAACGACAGGATGTACAAGGTCTGGGAGACAGAACTGGGCATCAAAGCGGATGTAGGCCGTACGAAGGCGGACGGAGATCAGGCATACACCTTCACCACCGAAGAGGACGAAGGACACGGCGAATGCGGTGCAATCACCGCATTCGTCTGCTACAGCTACAAGAAGTACGCTGATGAGATGCAATCGCAGAGGGAGATCATCGACTCGCTGCTGAAAAAGGCTTCAGAGATTGATTGCAAAGACCCCGTTGCAAGATTCCGCAGGATTGCCGGGAAGGCATTCAGGCATTTCGAGGTCGAAGCCGACGGACACAAGGTAATCGTGAAGGAGAAGAAGAAATCCAAAAGCTTCCAGGAGAACCGTGCCGGACTCTTCATCCTGCTGGCCACTAAAGGTACCGATTGGTCTTCGGCCATGCAGGCTTACGATGCCAGAAGGCTGGTGGAACAAGCCTTCGATTACAAGAAAGAGGACGGGCACAGGTTCGGAACTCCGGACAAGGAGTCCATGAAGGGACGGGAGTTCATGAGATTCATTGCTCTCACACTTCGCTGCGAGATCGCAGCGAAGATCCGTGAGGCAGGCAAGGAGGATTGGATCACTGGGGAATCGGCCATAGCCTCCCTTGATTCGATACAGGCCCGTGAATACGAAGGTACACGCATAATCTCGGAGATCGACAAAAGGCAGAGGACCATACTTGAGATGTTAGGTGCAGAAGTCCCCACCGAGGTCCTGACCGACCGTCTCATCTTCGATGCTTGAAGTGGCTCTCGCGCGCGTGCGCACGCATGAGGCCTATTACTTACACGCCGAGACTTTAGAATTCATTGTGTAGAGCTCTCTTTGCCCGATCAAAGTGTCGAGCAAACATACCTCAACATTCATTGAATCAATTTAAAATCGGCAAAAAATAACAAAACGAAAAAATAGGAAGGTGTTTAAATATACAACATCACTAATCGATAAATGCGAACGGAATCAACTATTCATTGGCGTGTTTTTGAAAACAATGTTGTTTGCCGATATCTGCCAGTTTTTGGAGGATAATACAAGCCTATAATCATCCAAGTTTTGAATCTATAGTGTGTACCTACGAAGAAATGAAGATCATTTTCCTTAGTGAAAGTGTCATAATACTTCTCGTATATTTTGTCCCAAACATTATCTTCAGTACCATAGCGATCCAACCATGATCTTGAAGATTGATACAGCTCCCAATCTTCGCAGATGTAATCGTGTTTCTCATCCCCATCACATTTGAATATGTACGAATAATGTACATCCATTGGCCTTATGTGGGGTATTTTTTTCATTCCCCCTTCCTCATCAAATATCAATTGGAAGGTTTGTCTGAATTCATTTCTTATTTCAGCATCGTTAGTTTTCTTATCTCTGTAAAAATCCAATATTTCAGTTGGTTTGATTATCCCCAAGCTTGAATTTGACTCCTTCAATTCTGCAATATTTTTTGAAACATGAGGTAGAATTATGCTATTCCTTTCTTGCCAATTGTAATCTGTGCCTATGTGACCAACGGTGCGGATGGTTTCTGGCTTTATTTTGTAGCTCTCTTTTCTGTAGTCAGAATCAGATCTCTCACATTCGACCTCAATCCAATCATATTTGTTGAATCTTTTTGCAGGATCGCAGAAAATCTGGAATGGAACAGGATATAGTCGAATGAATTCCCCTTCCTCGGTAATTCCAGCTGTACATACACTTGAACCATACTTACTACTGGGTGCAGGTTCAGCCTTTACTAAAACCAATACTTTCTTCTTCATAAATGGACCACCCTATATCCGTCCAAGGCTAATTTTTCAGCTAATATCTTACGATGGCAATGAACATAAGTGAGTTCAAAACACATCATCGCGGAGCGGCACATCGATGCGTATTGTTCAAGAATCTGGATGTCTTTTCTGCAATTCTCATCCACATATCTTTGATAGTCAGAAAAGAATTGTAATTCCGACCCCCCATTCTTGTATTCATGACGCAGATCCGAAGGAGATCCAAGTTCCGGAAGATGAACGTATTTGATGCCATTCTCATTCAATATCTCTTTTAATGTATTCTTAGAGAATCCCTTCTTTCTGCTTATTGGGAGTTCGCGGACATCGATCACCTGTTGAATCCCGTTGGATTTCAATCTCCAGATAAATTTGTCCAACGTTCTACTCTCATATCCTATTGTATAGATAACCGGGGAGTCATCATCGGCATTCTGATGAGAAATTTCTTTCGGGATTAAAGAAACCACATTTCCAAAAGATGTTACGTCATATTCGTTGCCAGCTCTGATATTGGCCTCCTCACATATCGCAGCAGGGAATATCATTTGCAAAGCACGACCATTCTGGGTCACTTTGGCCATAATTTGAAATGTATTAATACATACTTAATACATCTGTCAGGTTAATTCAAGATCCGATCCAGAAACTTGAGAATGATGACGACTCCATCGTTACTATTCTCTGAACGAAGATCTATAGAATTACGAGAAAGGTGTGAGCCATCTGAGACGACTACGGCCCGGGCTGCAGTCCCTACCAGCACACCTAACTCGTGGTGTAAGATATATCACATGTGCATATACTTTTGTGTCCGAATCATTACATTTTTCAATTTACTTCTGTAAGATGTATCGTTTTAAGGGCCTGTAAGGCCCTTTCAATATCCGATTCTGTGATGTCAATCATTCTCAGTGCATCAGCACCTGCAAATCTGATGAAAAGG
>JAFSYZ010000241.1 GCA_017455785.1 Candidatus Methanomethylophilaceae archaeon | reverse complement strand
GAAACAGACGGGGAGACCCGTCCTTCTTTCTTTTATCGTTGATGATCACCTATAACAACGATGCGATAACAATCGACAATCGTTGGAATTATCAACCATCTTTATTATAGCACTATCCGATTCACGCCTACATGTCTCGCCTGAAGGACATATTCAACAGGAAGAATAACATCTCGATCATCGCAGGTGAACCGAAGAGGGCGGTGATGTTCCTGTTCTGGCCTTTACTCCTGTCCTATACGGTTGTGGCGATCAATGGATATCTGGATTCGTTCTGGGTATCCATATTGGGAGCGCAAGCGACCAGTGCTGTCAATGCGATGATGGACATATACCTGATCATCGCATCGGTAGGGGCGGGAATGGGCGTTGCATGCGCCGTTGCCATCTCATTCCAACTTGGTAAGGATGACGCAGATCGGGCCCACGTACTGGGCCTCCCATGCGATACTCCTATGTTTCATATTGGCGATTGTCGTCGGCTTACTGATTCATTCTGATAGATCCGATGGTACAGATCATGGAGATACAGAACCTCAGAGAACTGTGCATGCAGTATATCCTGCCTCTGATCATATGTAATGTCACCCTGCTCGTCAACGGTGCCATGTGCAGCATACTCCGTGCAGAGGGTGCTAGTGTAAGGGTGACCATCGCAACTCTCCTGAATGTGACTGCTGCCTTCTTCAATCCACTCTTCATCATTGGATTCGATATGGGTGTCAGCGGTTCCACCACCGTCAAAATCGATTTCAAAGAATTCGAATTCAGTCGCACTGCGTTCAGAGAACTACTGATGATCAATATCCCCTACAGTGTACAGAACGGTGTTAGGAAATTCAGCAACATGATAGAGAAGGCATCATGATGATTGTTGCCGGTTCCATCCTTGGCGGTGCCACCATAGCTGTCTTCTCTTTACCTTGGTCATACATTCACATGCTTGAATGCATAGGCCTGGCATTCGGCGCATCCATGGTACCTGTGGTATCATTCAACATCGGACGTAAGAACCTTGAAAATACCTCCACTGCATTCAATTACACCCTTAAGACTGCCTTAATGCCTACGTTGGTCATAACCGGAATCATCATGCTGTTCGCAGGACCGCTGATATCGATACTCACCACGGACCCGTTCTCTTGCCGAATATCGCAGAATGATGATAGACGTCCTTCTGATAATCTCATTTACAGCACCGATCTATCCGATTCGTGACATATCATACAATATGCTGCAGACCATGAGGATGGGTGGGGCCCTGCTGCAGGTGGCATTAAAACTCGTCATGATGTACATCGGAGGTACGTTGTGGGGCCCGACATGGATGGTGGTATTCAACGTAGTATCCAATTGGATCGGTGGTCTTATCACATTCTTCCTGGCCCGCTACTATTGGAAACACTTCTATCCACAGATGCTGAAGATCACACCCTTCGAAGAGAAACTGATGGACGATCTGGAATCGATGAATGAGAAGAACGAATCCTCAGCATAATCCCTGTATCGGGCATGTTAAGAATCTATATGATTGTAATAAAATATGGAGTTGGACCCGTCTTCCCTTCCACAGAGATAATGCCTTACTGGAAATATAACGGACGGCGGATCTGCGCGCTATTGGGGGGGGAGAGAATGGTCTGATGAAAAGACCTCGCTGACTCCGCCGTCCTTTCCATCCATGCATATGGACGGACCAAGTCTCCGAACCTTCTTACGAAGGACGATCGACAAATCTTGTTGTAGGATTTGTTTTCCTTTGGTCAGCAACACCATCCCCCTGGGGGTATATAGTCGAATCGTGAGAGGTTTTTTCTCTACAAATCGTACAAAAATCGTATTATGATCATTATAGGTTTAAATAGGGACTGTCGTACAATGAATTGAACGATGATTACAGATTCTTACCCGTCACATCCGATGAAACAGCACAACCATCCTTTGGTCACCATAATCGAATTGGTTTGATGACCTTTCATCATTCACATGTTCCTGAATCCGCGGAAGGCCCACTTGAAGAATGTTGTGAGCCCCCATTTCCACGTTCCGAACAATGTGCGGCTCACACTCTGAACATCCACCTTTCCATCCTTCAATGCCTGTATGACGTCCTGCCACGTCTCACAGTCATCGGGTATGATGGTGACACCTTCGCCTATCTTACGGGGGATGTGCGCATCGCTGCCTGCAGTGATGATCTTACCGAAATCGCGGGCCAATATGTTAGAACGCCTGTTATCACGAGGATTGGAACGGGCATTCATCGCCTCTATACCGTCGAATTCGGGGACTATGTTCTTTGGGCCAATACCGTTCCACATCCTATAGGGATGTGCAACGATTGCGATCCCTCCGGCCTCATGGATACGGTCTATGGTGTCCTTGATCGGCAAACCCTTCTCGATGTACCTGTCGATCCCCAGAGCCACGATGTGACCTCCCTTGGAGGAAACCTCCTCCGCAGGGATGAATATGATGTCCTTACAGTCCTTCAGTTCCGCATAGGCATCGAATGAATTGTGATCGGTCACCGCTATGCATCCTATACCTTTCTGTTTGGCAGTCTCGATCAGCTGCTCGATGGTCGTATGACCGTCCTCGGAATAACAGGTATGCACATGCAGGTCTGCTTTCATCTCACGTTTGCTCCGTCCGTGATCTCCTTATCGACCGTAGCAATGCATCCCTTGGCATCGGACAACGGAATGAGCTTCCCATCTGTATCGACAACGGCCACCAGTCTTGAGGGTGCCCCTTCAGGAAGCTCTATGTCCTTTCCGCCGTCGATATTGAACTTACCGTTGATGATGGAGGCCACCTTCAGTTTCACCTTGGCGAAGTCCTCGTACTCGATCTTTCCATCCCTAGTTTCCAGACCGCAATCGATCCTGGTCCCGTTGGGCATATCCTTGGACGGTTTCAACAGCAATACGGTAGAACCTCCGATGTCCTCGTCATCCGCCGCCAGGAGCATGCCCTTGGATTCGATACCACGGAGCTTCCTGGGTTTCAGGTTAGCGAGACAGAGGACCTTCCTGTTCAGCATCTGATCCTTTGTGTAGAACGCTTTCAACCCTGCAACTATCGATCTGGGCTCATCCTCTCCCACATCGACCTTCATCTGATACAGCTTGTCGGCATCCGGATGATCGTCTATCCACACGATCTGTGCTACACGTATCTCCAGTTTCCTGAAATCGGCGAACGGTCCGGTCAGAGGTTCCGCAGGCTTGTTCTGCTGCTTCGGCTTCTCCTCCTTCTTCGCGGCATCGGGATCCTTCCACTCCTTCGGGACCTCGATCTTCTTGAACACAGGTACGGGTTCCTTCAGCTGAAGACCGGCTTTGATGGGCTCCGTCGCCGAATCCAATCCCGCATCGACGATGCTGCCTTCCATGCCTAGGTACGACCATACTGTCTCGGAAGCCTTGGGCATGAACGGCCATGCCATAAGCGCCAATGCCTTTGTGAGTGTAAGCGTTGCCGCCATCACCCCTCCACAGGCATCCTTATCGGTCTTGATCAATGCCCATGGTGCCTTATCGGCAAAGTACTTGTTACCTTCGCTGGAGAGCTCCATTATGACCTTTATCGCTTTCTTGAAGTCACACGCATCCAGATGCTCCTTGTACTCCTTCAGGCTCTTCTTCACCAGAGAGAGAATGAACTCGGATTCCTTCGGATCCTGCTCAGGCACTGTCTCGAAGTTCTTCTTGGTGAAACTCAGACTCCTGTGCCAATAGTTTCCTAGATTGGATGCGAGCTCGTTATTCACTTTGGTCTCGAAATCCACCCATGTGAACTCCGAATCATGGGTGTCGGGCATAACAGCGGACAGATAGTATCTTATGACGTCCGCATCGAACCTCTCCAGCACGGATGGTATGTCGATGGCGCCCCCGCGGCTCTTGGAGAGTTTTCCGCCCTTGAACATGAGATACTCATTGGCTGGGATCTCATAGGGCATGTTCAGTCCACCGTATCCCATGAGGATGGCGGGCCAGATGATGGAATGGAACGGGATGTTGTCCTTTCCCAGGAAATAGTAGTGTTTGACAGTAGGATCTTCCCAGAACTCCTTCCAGTAATCGGGCTTTCCGATGATCTTGCTGTATTCCTTGGATGCACTCAGATATCCGATGACGGCATCGAACCAGACATAGATGACCTTATTATCCCATCCTTTGACCGGAACGGGGACTCCCCAATCCATGTCCCTTGTGATGGCACGGTCGTTAAGTCCATCCTTCAGCCAATTGGTGGTGAAGGATTTCACATTGGACCTCCAATGCGGTCTCTCCTCCATCAGTTTCAATAATGAATCCTCGAACGCACTGAGCTTCAGGAAGTAATGCTCTGTGGGCTTCACCTGTGGTTCTGTACCGCAGTTGATGCAATGAGCATGCTTCAGCTCACCTGTCTCGAAGGTCTTCCCGCATGAGTCGCACTGGTCGCCGCGTACGTTCTCGGCCCCGCAGTCAGGACAAACGCCTTCCACATATCTGTCCGGAAGGAACTTACCGCATTTGGGGCAGTAGTACTGATCCGATTCCTTGACGTACAGGTATCCTTTGTCCAAGAGTTTGTTGAATACATCCTGTACAACTTCAAAATGGTTCTTAGTGTGCGTCTTCGTGAACAGAGAGAAATCTATCTCCATGTCCTCGATGGCCCTCTTGTTTATCGCATGGAACCTCTCCGCGATGACCTCGGGCGTGACATTCTCCTTCTCCGCACTGACAGTGATGGGTGTACCGTGCTGATCGGAACCCGAGACCATCATGACCTCGTTGCCCAGCAACTTGTTGTACCTGCTGAAGATATCTGGAGGGAGAATAGAACCGGCCATGTGACCCAGATGGATCACACCGTTGGCATATGGCCATGCGACGCATACTAGAACCTTGGACATAGGGCGAGGATTGACTGTATCCTATTTATTTTATGCGCGCGCGGATTCGTCTTCTTTCGAAACGGGCACGTACTTATTGACAAGCCCGCGCAGCAGAGCATAACTCCACACCCCGGCCAGGATGGAACCCAGTATTTCCATGAGAACGACTCCCCAAACGATCGATATGAATGTTCCCACAGTGGTCAATAATATCAGACTCGCAGGTATCTGCAGACCGTTTCTGACTACCGTACATATGAACGATTTCATACCCATACCGATAGACTGGAACAATCCGACTGCAACGAAACCCCACGAGGCGAACGGTAGGAACAGGGATAATATCCGCAGACATGAGACCATATCATCCTTCAGAGCGGCCGTCCCATCCGAATATGTGAATATGACCACGAGGAACTCCGCCGTCAGGACGGTGATCGTCACCAGGACCAGTTGGATTATGACGCACAACTTGGCCGAATATACATATGCGACGTGCATCTTGTCGTAGCGCTTTGCACCGAATCCCGCAGCTAAGATGGGGACGACGGCACTTCCGATGGCCATCAGCGGAATCATCAGAATCTGGATGAGCCTCCATGTGGACGAGAATATGGCCACTCCGTCGGTTCCTCTGTCTGCAGATACTATGATGACGTTCATGACCATGGAGATCAGGGACATGACGATCATCTCCAGACTTGCCGGGACACCGACCCTCAGGATATCCTTGTCTGTTTCCTTGTCCAACGGGATGTACTTGGACCTTATCTTGACGTATGTGTCGCCTTTGATGAAGTACCAGTACAGGAGTATGAGCAATGAAATCGATATCGCGATCACCGTGGCCCATGCTGCGCCGGCCATCCCCAATCCGAGTCCGAAACTGAATCCGAGGTCCAGATTGAACACTTCTTTGAACACATCGCTGTATATGAAGAACGGATCGAGGATGATGTTGATCCCTGATGCTACGATCTGTGATATCATGGCCCTTGTGGATGCCCCCTCGGACCTGATCATGTTCACAAGATAACCGTTCAGAAGGAGGATCACTGTGGACAGGAATATCGGGGTCGCATAGGATACGCACAACTCCAGCGTGTCACCTACGCCCAACAAGGTCAGTATCGGGCGCATGAACACCAACATGAAAATCATGACTATGACCGCTAAGACCACAAGAAGGACGATACCCTGCATGGCAGTCCTGTCAACTGCCTCCTTATCCCCCCTTCCGATATGCCTTGCGACAGCGGACGAGGCTCCGATACCGATACCGTTACCGATACCGATAAGGATGAAGAACAGAGGGAAGACGAAACCTACCGCTGCCAGAGCATCGGAACCGAGTCCGGAGACCCAAACGGCATCGATGAGATTGTTGGCAGATTGTGCGATAAGACCGACAATCATCGGTATCGCCATGGCTATGACAGCCTTCTTGGGATTGCCCAGAAGTGTCTCCACACCTTTCGTCTTCTCATCAGTCATATGAGAAGGCTATTGCCACGTTCTATATATAGATAAAGACAGAAGAAACCCGGGGTCTGCCCCCGGGAATGATTAAATCAGTTTTCCTTGTCCTCGATGGATAAGGGTTTCGTTGAACAGCAGGAGCATGACTTGCTGCTGCAACCACAGCACATGTTTCTGCGCCTGCTGCCCCTGACCAGCAGGAAAATGGACAGTGCCACCAATGCTATGATGATCGACAGGACGATGATACTTCCTGTGGTCATGCGACCTCCTCCGCTGTCTCCTTCCTTGCCTTAAGTTTAAGATCCGGACGGATCAACAGGAACAGCAACGCTATCACCGAGATGACGCACATTACGACCCCTGACGTAACTGGGGTCTGGCCATCGATGAATGATACGATGACATAGACGATCTCTGCCACTGCATATGCGATTAGACATTGATAGAGTGCTGCGATTCCCGTATCCTTCCATGAACCGAGCTCCCTGTGCATCGCTCCTACTGCTGCGAAACATGGAACACACAGAAGGTTGAACACCAGGAATGCCAGACCGGCCGCAGGCGTCAGCATGTTGCCGAGTATCTCCCAGATCTCCTCGCCTTGTTCACCCACTTCATAACCGAGCAACTGTCCCAATGTACCAACAAGGTTCTCCTTGGCCACCAATCCTGAGATCGATGATACGGTGAGCTGCCAATTGTCTCCCCATCCCAACGGCTGGAACAGCCCGCATACGGCCTCTCCGAAGCATTGGAGCATGGAACCGCTCCATTCCTCCGCTCCCAGATAATGGAGGGACGGATCGTAACTGGCGAAGAACCATATGACGATGGCAGAGAGCAGTACGAATGTACCTGCTTTCTTTACGAACGCCCATGCCCTCTCGAATGTCCCCTGTATTATATTGATCCAACTGGGTATGTGATATGGAGGGAGCTCCATGATGAACGGGACAGGTGTTCCGCTGAAGCTCTTGAAGTTCTTCATGATCAGACCGGTCATCAGTACTACGACCAATCCTAGAATGTAACAGAACAGTGCAATCAGACCGTTCTCGTTGAAGAGTGCGCCTGCGATCAATGCTATGATAGGCAGTTTTGCTCCACAAGGTACGAAGGTCACGCTCATCGCTGTGATCCTTCTGTCCCTCTCACTCTCGATGGTCCTTGTGGACATTATTCCAGGGACACCGCACCCGGTTCCCACGAGCAGAGGTATGAATGATTTACCGGAAAGACCGAAATGCCTGAAGATACGATCCATAACGAATGCAGCCCTGGCCATGTATCCGAACTCTTCCAGAATGATCATGAAAACGAAGAGAATCATCATCTGTGGCAGGAAACCGATGACCGCACCTACTCCTGCGATGATTCCATTGACCAATAATCCAGTCAGTTCTTCACTTACCTGGTTGTCAACACACCATTGTTCCACACTTACTGCAAAAGGATCCTCTATCCAACCGTTTACGAGATCCGTAAAATACGTACCTACTCCTTTGACCTCGAAATCCCCTACCGAGAATCCAATGACGGCAATGAAAACCGCCCCGATGATCAGTATGAACATGGGAAGACCAAGTATCCTGTGTGTTACGATCCTGTCAATCTTCTCCGATAAGGATTTACTGTAGTCGAAGTCACTCTTCTTCTTGCAGCCTTCAATGATCTTCCTGATGGCCGCATAACGTGCGGTAGCGACGATCGAATCGGCCTTGTCGCCTTCCTTCTCTTCGAATTCCTTCTCCTCGGCCGACAATGATTCCACGACATCGTTGAATCTTGAACAGATCTCCTCATCCTTCTCAAGAAGCTTCAATGCGAACCATCTGGTACTGTTGTCCGGTACCTTATCTGAAAGGGCCGACTTGTACTTGTCGACCATACCTTCTACCGACGGTCCCAAGTCCACGTACGATGTCTTGTTCTCTCCCGATGCTGTATCAAGTACCGTTTTAACGAGCTCATCGATACCTGTCCTCCTCAACGCCGAGATAGGCACCACGGGACATCCCAATGATTTGGACAGGGCCTCTACATCGACGCTCTCTCCACGCTCTTTCAGGACATCTATCATGTTCAGTGCCACCACAACGGGAGCACCCATGTCTATCAACTGCAAGGTGAAGTAGAGGTTCCTCTCGAGGTTGGATGCGTCCACGATGTTCAAGATGACATCAGGGGACTCCTCCATCACATAGTTCCTTGTGACCCTCTCTTCCGGGGAATAAGGGGAAAGGGAGTATATACCCGGGAGATCGACGATCTCCGCATCCGTCCCCCTGATCTTCCCGACCTTACGGTCGATGGTGACACCGGGCCAGTTCCCGACACGCTGTCTTGAACCAGTCAGTTTGTTGAACAGTGTAGTCTTTCCACTGTTCGGGTTACCTGCTAATGCTACTGTAATCGACATAGAAATACCACAACCCCGTTCACTCCACCTCTATATTCTCAGCGTCATGCTTCCTGAGACAGAGCTCATAACCTCTGAGCGATATCTGCAACGGGTCGCCCAAAGGTGCGACCCTTCTGACAAAAATCTTACTACCGTTGGTAATACCCAGATCAAGGATGTGTTTTCTAACGGTCCCGCTTCCGTGGACCTTTTTGACCGTGACTTCCGTCCCGGGTTCGACATCTTTGAGAGTT
>JAFSYZ010000046.1 GCA_017455785.1 Candidatus Methanomethylophilaceae archaeon | reverse complement strand
GAGGAGTTTCTCCGCACAGATGTTCAGATGCACCAACTGTAATGCCAAGTATCGCAGGATGCCTATGAGCGGAGTCTGCAACAACTGCGGACACGAACTCAACCTCACCGTATATGAGAAGAGCGTCAGGAAGTACCTCGAGGTGTCACAGAACATCTGTAACAAGTATGGAATGTCGGATTACACCAGAGAAAGGGTGGAGATCCTATCTCTTAGCATGGATTCGTTGTTCAACAATGATAAAGTGAAGAAATGCAAACTCACCGATTTCTTCTGATAGACTTTTTTAGGAATAACTAAATTTATTTACCGAATGATTGTTACTCACATCATCGATATGAGTCTGAAATCCAAGATATTCAATAATGCGAAGAAACCGAAGGGTTTCATCGGAAAGAAGATGGTCAGCGGAATGAACGGTGGAACCCATGAAAGATTGGCCAGATGGGGAATGTCGAAAACGGATATCAAAGGCGATGTCCTGGACATCGGATGCGGCGGAGGTGGGAACATCATGAGGATGCTATCCATCCAAGGAGTCACATCCGTCAAAGGAGTGGATTATTCCGATGTTAGTGTAGAAAAGAGCCGCAAGGTGAATGCTGATGCCATATCCGAAGGAATATGTTCAATCACCCAGGGGAATGTGAGACAGCTGCCATTCGATGACGATTCCTTCGATACGGTCACAGCATTCGAGACCATCTATTTCTGGCCCGAGATAACTGATTCCTTCAGGGAGGTCCTGAGGGTCATGCGTTCGGGAGCATCCTTCACAGTCACCAATGAATCCAACGGTACAGATGAGATGTCGGTGAAATTCTCGAAGATCATAGACGGTATGAACCTCTACACAGTCGAGGACCTGACGAGGATAATGAACGATGCAGGATTCGTCGATATTACTTCATACACATCCGATGACAAAGGACACTGGATATGTGTGATAGGGAAGAAGAACAATTGATTTGTTAAAATGATGGGGGTTTCGCCCCCATCTGTTTTTACAATGCTGCGACCTGGGCTGCGAAGTCCTTGGCCTGATCGACCAGGATCTCGGTTGCCTTGTCCAGTACCTGTTGCGCTGTCAGCGAACCGTCCGTCTCGAACTTGAAGACGAATGCGGTGTCATCACCGATGACTGAGATGGGACTGTCCTCATCGCCGGTCTCCTCTACGCATGTCATGCACAGAGAGCAATCGATGGGGCGCTTGACGACAAGCTTTCCGCCCTCGACCTCGAAGACCTTCTTGGGGCAGCTTGCTGCGACATCCTCGGGTGAGGACACCTTTCCCTTGATCTCGATCCTCGGAAGGTAGCTGTATCCGACACCGTTGGCGACCTGCCACTTGACATGCTGCCTCGATGTTCCCATGACCGCGTGGGCGTAGATCAGTACGGACTGACCGTCCGCGAGCTCAACGATCGGGATGAACTCATCCTTGACCTTGAGGTCCTGTGAACCCAATGGTTCAAGATCGCCGGACAGTACAGTGCACGGGCCGTGCTTGTTGAGACTGTACATGATCTCACAGTTGGGGCAACCCTCTCCGCCGCAAACGCACTCATCTTTGAAGTTGAAGAGTCCGTAATCGGTAGGTACAGGGACCATTCCCAGCCTGTGTGCGATGATCTCATCGAACAGGGGTGTGATACTCTCGAATTCCTTACCATCGACATCGATGGAACCGAGGTGGAACTCCACCTTATCGATCGCCATCTTGGGGATATCGGTGAGCATCACCCTTCTGAGAGCGTTCGCCATGGCAGGTGTGGAGTTCTTCAGTATGAATTTGCACTTCCTTTCCGCCATTTCGACTATCTCGATTTCCATGGTGAGTCCTCCTCAGACCCTGCGTCCTCTGCGTCCGCCCTTCTTCTTGGTACCGTCGTGTGGTACGGGGGTCACATCCTCGATGCGCCCGATCTTGAGTCCTGCCCTGGCAAGAGCACGGATGGCTGCCTGGGCTCCCGGACCGGGTGATGTGGACCTGTTTCCTCCGGGTGCACGTACCTTGACGTGAATTCCGACGAACTCCTTCTCCTTTGCGATGTCGGCGACCTTCTCGGCTGCCTTCTGTGCCGCATAGGGTGAGGACTGGTCCTTCGCCTGCTTGACGACCATTCCGCCTGTGGCCTTGGTGATCGTCTCAGCACCGGTGATGTCCGTGAGCGTGATCATGACGTTGTTGTAACTTGCGTAGATGTTGGCTATTCCCCATTTCTCTGTCATCACTGGTCACCTTCTTCCATTGCTGCATCATCCGCTGTGATGCCTGCTTCCTCTGCATCGGCCTTTGCCTTGGCTGCCCTCTTGGCTGCCTCCTCGGCCTCCTTTGCTGCCCTGAGCTCGGCGTTGGCTGCTGCCTGTTCCGCTGAGATCCTCATGGGGTGCATCTCGTCGTTGAAGGGTGATGCGGGGTTGTACATGATGGATGACTCCTCATCCCTTGTGACGATGTATCCGGGGATCGTGACCCTGTGGCCGTTCATGAAGACGTGTCCGTGAACGATCATCTGCCTTGCCTGACCGATGGTTGTGGCCATTCCCTTTTCGAAGACGATCGTCTGAAGCCTGCGTGAGAGGATGTCCTTCTCGTTGAGTGTGAGGATATCGTTGAGTGTCGCACCGTCCATGGGGAGGACACCGATCTTTGCGCACCTTGCGATGAGATCGTCGGATTCCTTCTTTGCCTGTGCATCTCCTCCTCTGAGGCGAGCCTGGAGTTCCCTGGACTGCTTCCTGAAGTTCCTCAGGACGGACTGGGCCTTCCATACCTCTGTCTTGTTCTTCAGACCGAACTCGTTGACGATCTTGACCTCTGCCTTGATCCTCTCGCCCTGCCAGGGGTGTGAGGGTGTGTCGTATGTTCTGCGTGAAAATTTAGGATCTCCCATTCAAACCACCTCAGTTCTTCTTCTTGCTGACACCCATTGTCAGTCCGTGGCGTCCGTTGGACCTTGTCCTCTGACCCCTTACCTTGTGGTGTGTCTGGTGCCTGATTCCGCGGTAGCAGCGGATCATGGTCATCCTGTTGATGTCATCCTTCTGTGTGAGCTCGAGGTCGTTTCCGATCAGGTGCATGTCCGAACCGGTCTCGTAATCGAGCTGCCTGTTGATCGCCCACTCGGGTGCGTACTCTACATAGGTCGTGACGAGTGTCTCGAGCTTCTGTACGTCCTCATCGGAGAGTGAACCGATCTTGACCGACGGGTCGACATTCGCTTTCTTAACGATGATCTGTGCGACCCTCTTTCCTACACCTTTGATCTGCTGGATACCGATAACGGTCCTCTTCTGACCGTCGATATCACTATTAGCGATACGAACGATGAAGTTGAAATCCTCATCCTCGACCTGCTCTTGCTTTTTAGCATTCTTTTTCTCTGCCATGTTCTTCCTCCGTAAATGTTCCGTGTTCGGAATTACCCAAGCATCATGCCTCACACGCCCCGACATAAAGGCTGTGTGCTGTGCTCTCGGCAAGTATGCTAACATACCTTCGAGTTTACGGCAGGTTGGGGATTATGTTACTATATATAAAGGTAGGCACGGGTCACGCGTCGGACTTTTCCT
>JAFSYZ010000240.1 GCA_017455785.1 Candidatus Methanomethylophilaceae archaeon | reverse complement strand
GGACGAGACCTGACGGTTCGAATCCGATATAAGCTGTAGGCTGATAGTCCTCCTTCGCGAGAAGTGCCCTGAGCTCCTCTCCGGTCGTGAGTTCCTGTACATTCCTTGTAATCAGCTGATATCTCTCTTCCAGATCCATGTTGATCGGATGTGCCTATCGCGCGTTATTATAAAAGCACTTCTGAGATGTACCGAAGACATTCTAGAGTTATACTAACCGTAGTTAATCGGTTATCAAAATCGTCTTTCGGTTTCCCTGATACCCTTATCCCCGTCGGAGTATTAAAAGACATCTAGCAGTTCCATCGCTTTCTGCATCTTCATCATGTCGGTCTGTATGTATTTCGCCGTCGTCTGTATGTTGGAATGGCCTAGAAGGACCTTCAACACCGTTAAATCCGTCCCTCTTGTCAGCAATGTCGTTGCGAACAATCTTCTTAATGAATGGGTCGAACATGCCACCCCTGCCCTATCTGCGACCCTTTTGACGTACTTATAGGTATGATCCGGAGTCAGTCTCCTGACGTGAGTGTCGTTCCATGCGTTGACGACGATCATCGCCTCGGTATCGTCGACTATCCTGCCGTCGTACTGAAGCTCCCTCCACCTATTGTACATCGTGATCTCGTTGACGACCGCTCTGCTCAGGGGAAGGATCCTTATCTTCCCCTTGCCGTGTCCCTTGCCTCTGACGATGAGGTCCTTGCCGTTGAAGTCGTTCTTATTGAGTCCCGATATTTCCGAACATCTCAGACCGCATCTCGCCCCCAGGATCAGAACGATCCTCTCGGTCGGATCCTTCGCCACCGATAACATCCTTTGGAACTCGTACTCATCTATCCATAAGGCATTGGGGCATCCGTTCTCGTTCCATAAGAGACCGATCTCATCCAATGCGGTGTTGTGACAGTATGATAACCATACCCCGAGGCATTTGATGTAATGGCGGATCGTGTTCTCGCTCGCCAGGTAATTGTTGACCAGGAACCTTATCTCGTATTCCCCTATCCTCTCGGGATCCGATTCCATACCGTTCTCGTTCCAGAAGCGTATCATGTTCTGGATCGCTGACCGATAGGTCGTTATCGTCTTGTGCTTCCTGCCCCTTCTCTCGGTCCAGGATAGGAACTCCTCGAGCTTCCTTTCGGCGTCGTTCATGCTCCCACCCCACGAGACAGACACGAGACAGACAGACAGACACGAACCGACTCTATATTTATCGGACCCTGTATAATACTATATGATGGCGCATTCGGTTTCCCAATCTTTTGCGCCGTCATCTGTCCAGATGTGTATGGCGTTCTGCGACACCCGGGAAGGTCTAGGCCCTTCCCGGGACTTCCTAAAATGACGATGGTCTTCATGGTGATACCTCTTTGAAAAAGAGAGGAGGACGACCCCATCCCGCCGTCCTCGGTTTATTCACTCGCGTTTATTCCATTCACCCCACTCGGGAGCCTTCTTCCTGCGGATCATTATGTCGACCTCATCACCCCTCCCGAGGCCCAATTCACGTGCCTCCGAGGTGATGGGTATGACCAACGAGGTCCCCTGAGCTATGATCTTACGTCCCATTACGACGATGACCTGTTTGTCATCCATCGGTATCACCGTCAGGTCATTGCATCCGACGGTAATAAGGTCAGCCATCACGTCGGTCATCGAGGTCCCTCCCTTGACGATCCTGCGGACCTCCTTCATGTACTGCACCTCGGACATCCTCCCCTCATCGTAGACGGCGTTCAGGTCACTCATCTTCTTGGGATCCCTCGACCATGCTGCCTTGATGAGCTCTGCCGTGGGGCAGGTCTCGTAGTCCTCGGGTTCCCAGTAGACGCAGTCCACGTCCTGGTCCTCATCGAGTTCGGGCTCGCCCCACTTCTCCCCCTCCAGTATCGCCTTGAAGTGGGCGGGATGCTGGCACCAATCCTCGGGATCCTCAGGTTCCCCATTGTAGTAACGGCACTCGGCGCAGTTCATCGGTATCCCCTCCTGACGGCGTTCTTGATCGCGACGTACATCTCGTACTCGCGTTGGGAGTAGTCGTCCATGCGGACCATATCCCAGTAGAGGATCCTGGCGTTGAGTCTGCTCACTCTATCACGCTCCTCCACTTGAGGTACCCGTAGGTACCCTTCTTGGCCTCCGGATCCTTCAGTTCACCGATGAGCCTGAAGATGTCCCCCTCCTGGACGTACTCGTAGTACGTACCGTCGTTGCGGATGTCGAAGTGACGGAGGGATCCGTCCATCTGGACGATGGTCAGGAGTTCACGGGTCAGCCTGGTCATTGCTCCGCCTCCGTCCATACGTTGACGAGCTTGGCGCAGGATGTGCCGACCACGACCTCGTAGCCTTCTGTCTCCTCCGTGAACGACAGGTAGTTCTTGCAGAGCTGCCCGCAGATGGAGCAGGGGACCGCCTCGCGCGGTTCCCCGTGGAGGTGGATGCCTCCGAGGCTCGCCCTGATGCGCCCGTCCTGCGTGGGGACGGTGTAGGTCCTGCCGATGATGATGTGGTCCATTCAGGCCACCCCCTTGTACAGCGCGGCGAACTGCGCGATCTTGGTCTTGTCCATGTCGGTCCCTGCCAGGATCTCCTCGGTGCTCAGCAGGGAGCAGAGGTACTCTATGACCTTCTCCTTCTCCCTGACATCGCGCTGGGTCGCGATAAGCTGCGCCTCGATCTCCTCCTTCTGCTTGTTGATGTTGCTCTTCTCGTTCCACAGGATCCTGTAATCCTCGGTCAGACCATGGATGCGCATAGCGTCGTTGTACCTCTCCAGGAGGCCCTTGTACGAACCCTTGTGCGCCTTGATGTAGTCGACAACATCACCAACCACCTCGAAGTCCTTTGATGCGAGGTATACTGCCTCAATCTTCTGGTAATCCTCTTCGGAGATTTCGATCCCTGCTCTGTCAATCAGTTCGTATCTGTCCATTTCTTCACTTCCTTCCAGGGGTCTATGCCCCTGTCTAAATAATATGATATATTATACGTATATAATGATATTGATGAATTAATTATCCGTCCAATTAAATACAGCGCTATGTCTGGATGGATCCTGGAAGAAAATAAGAAAAAAAAAGGGCCGAAGCCCTTGGTTCATGCTACGACGGTCTTACCATCGAGAAGCGGCTGGGAATCCCATTTGATCTTGACATCATTGATGTCAGATCCTATCGGGATCTGGAAGATATAGGTCCATGTACCCGTTCCTCCCTTCTGAACCTCGACTAATTGATACGGATGCTCCGTGGCAACGCTGTACGTTACGGAATCGATACTATATGCGATTCCCGCAGCCTCGCACTTCCAATTGTACGTATTGTTCGAGATACCTGAAGACCAGTCCCTGTTGGTCATGGTGATGTCCGCCCATACGAATATCATCCCGGGATCGGGTGTAGATGTCCATCCATAGTTGGTCGTTACGCTGTCAGCGAAGTGTACGCTTGCGGTATATTCGCCATGCGTACTGATAACCTGGTTTCCGACTCCGATCACGAATATGCCGCCGAGGACAACACCGATCAGAACGATCACCAATACAATCTTTGCTCCTGTACTCATTGAGTTCACCTCGGATGAAGATAATCGTACGGCGATAAAAACGGATATGGCAGAAGGGTGAGGGGCCTCACGGGTGAGACCCGTGTTCCCCTCGGGTGTTGATCTCATAACTCCTTGGTGATCCCGGGATGAAGATCCCGGGGTTGTAGGAAGAGGTTTAGTCCAGAAGTCTCCTCAGAAGTTCCCGGGCACCGACGAACTGATCGGGGATACGCATCTCCTTCTGCAGATACTCCATGGCCACTGTCTTGACCTCGACGGGGTTCAGCTGATTGTTCTCGATCCGATAGTAATTCCCATCGGGATCTACGCCGAATCCCATATCATCGATTGTCACCTGAACGATGATCGTCCTAGGAAGTTCGATCACCTGCATCGTGAACTCACTCCTCTGCAGGATAAAAGACCTCTAGTGTCTTCGTGTCGTTGTTCTTCACAATCTCCGCAATCTTAGTAAGATAAGCCAGATCAGATGCATCGCCACCCTTAGCAATTTTGCAGAATGCGGCGACCTTCTCACCATCGATCACTCCGAGTGCCTTGGCCTTTGCTTCGAGAGCGTCAAGCATCTTCTGCTTCGCCTCTTCGGATTTGGCAAGCTCCAATGCCTTCTCCTGTCCGAGGATGTACAGCTTGTCGAGTGTTCCGTTGAGCCACGCCTGAGGGAACCATGCATCCATAAGGTAGGCTGCGCCTGCGCCGAGTACAGCGAATGCGAAGCAGAACACCGGGATGTTCCTGAAGGGTTCTCCGACATAGAGCCAATCGATCACTTCGTAGATACAGAAGACCGCGATGGCTCCGAGTACGACATCGACGAATGCCGCGATAGTGGAACGGTTGTCCCACTCGATTGCTTCCTCTCCCCTCTTGAGTTTGGTTTTCTTCGCGTTCTGGTAAAGGGAGAAGTACCTGAACCCGATCAACAGCGCACCGCCAACGACAGCTGAGATGATGACGTACAGCAGTGCAAGATCAATGTCAACTAACATGTTATTGCCTCTTTGACCTGAGGCCATAAGTGATACGCCAGCGGTAACTGTTGTCAGATACGAGTAGGCCATCGACATTCTGATCAGACCCTTCGTAGCAACAATAGGACCGTAGCTCACCACATTATACCTCACAGTATTCGGTGTCCTTCGGTCAGAAAAGAATGCGACTCCCGGGATGAGCGGTCCCATCGGTCTCAGACACTGATAGGTCTATCACTCCCGGACTTAATTACGTTTTTGCTCTCCTTCTTCGAGACGTATGCGGTGTTGACCTTTCTGCGGTAATCCTCGAACAATTGGCGGTACTGTTCGTCCCTCATACACAGCTCGGATATGACCCTCGTCTTGGCTGATTGGAGCGCAGCTTTCGCCTCTAGAACTGAAGGATCTTCCTTCACCGAGTTCTCCATTACGGAGAAGAGTTCGGCATCCAGAACCGACTCCTTCGGCTTATCGAGTGCTTCGATCCGCTTCTCCATCGTGTCTATTTTCTTCAGTAGATCCGGGATATACACGCCCTCCTTCATCAGTTCGCTGAAGGCCTTGTAGTTGTCCGACTGCTGCTGTACCGTCAAGCCCTCCCTGGGCTTCATCGCCTTGAGTATGTTCTCGTATGACATCGTTATCACCTAACGTGTAAGAGGATGGCCCCGTAGGGCCTTATGGGTAGGGTGTCCAATCCTCCCATCCGGTCTGTGTCATGGGTTGCGCGGATTTCTTCTCGAATAGTTTGGAGAGGAATGACATGGTTCGTTCACTCCAAGCAGACGTTATAAATGATGATTGGCCTAGTTGATGGGCATCTTATAAATGATAATGGGAAGGGGTTTGTGTGATTATGGGACGAATCCCTCATAGAGTCGGGATGTCAGGCACATCCAGCGACATCGTACCAGCCAATGCCGACACCTGTGCGTTCCATTGGTCCAATGCCGTGATGTAGTCGCTGTACTTCGTATCGGATGTTGCACGGAGCATACGCTGTGCGTAGACGTACAGATCGTCGGCACGGGTGTGCTGATACTCCCTGAACACCTTATGCGTCTGTGCATCCCATACGCCTGTGAGCGGCATGATGCCTTGTTGGACCTGTTGGTATTCGTTATAGGACATGAACCACTCGTCGTAGACCCATCCTGTGCGTATCTGTCCCTGTTCGTCCGTTTCGCTGTACGGCTGGATGTTGAATCTTATGTAGACATCCCCGTAGTTGAATTCTATGTCAGGTACTTTTACCTGACCGCCGTGTACATTTGTTCTTAATTCCATATTAACAAACTCCGAATGTTATCATAGTGTCCACCATACCGTCGTATTTCTCGATAGGTGTCCTGTCGGTGCACCAAGCGAACATTCCCTCATAGGAACGTTTGCTCAATGTATCATGTGTCGTAAT
>JAFSYZ010000239.1 GCA_017455785.1 Candidatus Methanomethylophilaceae archaeon | reverse complement strand
GACTACAACGGAGACCTTCTTCCTCGCCGCATGTATGGCGGCCTGCAGACCTGCCGGTCCCGCACCTATGATCAGAACGTCGGCATCCAAAGGCATCACTGTCCGAGGACCGCGTCCCTCAGAACCTGTGCGGTACGCTCGGGACTGTAGCCGATGATGGTCTGGACATGTTTACCGTTCTTGAAGACCAACAGAGCGGGGATGGATTGTATATTGAAGTTGAGGGAGACACCGGGATTCTCATCCACATCGACCTTTCCGACGGCGATATCGTCCTGAGATATCCTCGCCAATTCCTCGATGACGGGACCCATCCTGAGACATGGTTTGCACCAGGTCGCCCAGCAGTCCACGAGGGCATATTCCTTGCTCCTGACGAACTCGTTGAACGTGTCGTCCGTGACCTTCACGGCATAATGTTTCTCCTCTTCCGCCGCAGGGGCCGCACCCTCGATCATACCGTTGCGTGTAAGGTTGTCTATGATCTCCTGTTTCGGTCTGAGTCCCACGAGCGGCTCCAACATGACCTTGTCCTTGAATATCAGCAATGTGGGGATGGCATTGATCCTGAATCTCATGGAGATGCCTTCGTTATCATCCGTGTTCAGCTTGGCCACTGCGACCTTGCCTTTGAGGTCCTCTGCCAGCTCCTCTATGATCGGGCCCATCCTCCTGCAGGGACCGCACCATGGTGCCCAGCAGTCCACGAGTACGAATCTGTTCTCATCAACGAATGCATCGAAAGTCTCATCTGTCAATTCAGTTACCATTGTCAACCACTGAGTCATCGAACATCTTCATTGCCTATAAACTTAAGTCAGGAAATGCCAATGATGGCACGATCAGGATGTTACAGAAGGTATCGGACATCGTCGGTCTGGACATATACGCTCCGAACGGGATATTCGTCGGAAGAGCGGATAAGATATCCGTCGATCCCGACAGCAGGTCATGTACAGGAATAATAATCTCGAGACCAAGCCCCGTCATTGCGGACAAAGGAGTGATAGTGAAGATACCTTACAGATGGGTCCAGGCGATCGGGGACATAATCATTCTGAAAACATTCCCGGAGCACATCAATTACGACGGCACGATAGATGAACAGGAGATCATCTGATCTCTTTACCGCAGGGACCTACGAGACGCGGGTGCTCTCCTATTATCTGAACGATCACGTCGAGATCCTCACCGTAGAGTTTTGAGAGCTCCAGATGGAGCCTGTCCACCCTTTCCGCACCGCGGACGGCACCTTTGGTCATAAGTTTGTCAACGGAATGGGTGTGGGGGACCACGATGTTGTCGCTCACCATGTTGTCCGAATGTGCGACGATCTTCTCCTCCACCGTCCTCGGCATATAATCCCCGGGAGGCAGTCCCATCTCCTTCACATCCTGGTCATCGAGACCAGCACCGGTATGCTTGCGGACGATGTTCTCGATCTCCTCCGGCAAGGACAGCTTCCTCACCATCTCCGCACCGATGTTCGCATGCATTATGGAATGGTCAGTGGCCCTGCCTATGTCGTGCAGGAGCGCTCCGGCTGCCACCAGTTCCCTGTCGCAGTCGATACGCTTCATCATCTGCTCCGCCACCGTCCTAACGGTGCAGCAGTGGATGATCACACGTTTAGTGCAGCCCGCATCTCTGAGCATGCGGATGCATTCCGACTCACTTGGGTATCTCGACAACTCTCTTCCCCCTTACAGTCGGTACGACTTCGATCTCTCCGCCCTCGCGATGAGAGTACAATGCCTGACCGTTGGTGAAACGGTCCAGGAATATCGCCAAAGCAGCTATCTCCGAGTGCGGCTGATTCCCGACGGATATGTTGAAATCCGCCCTCTTATAAACCTCTATGGGCACCTTCTCGGCACCCACTATGATCATGATATCCTCATCCCTGGGTATATTCGGCAACGCCTCGTCCACCCTCTCCCCGTACATGGTGAGGTGGACGATCTTCCCCTTGAATCCTTTAACGGCCTGCTTCCACGTGACTCCGGTCTTGATGGTATAATCACCGCCGAAGCGCTCGACCACGCTTCGAATGTTATCCTCTAAGATGGGATCCTCCGTGTCCACATATATGCCCTTGGCTCCAAGTGCCCTGGATGACAGTGCCACATGTGTCGTCACACGCTTGTCCCTCTCGGGACGGTGTCCGATCCTCATGATCCAAATATCGGCCATGTCGATCTACTTCTCATCCGAGATGGGCTCTATCCTGTGCCCGTGGAAGTCCATCTTCACGGACCTACGAACAAGGCTCTTGAGCATTGTGGAAGTGAGACCCAGCTTCTCGGCTACGTCCCCTGAGAAAACACCTTCCTTCCCGACCTCGGCAAGGATCTTCGCCTCGATCTCCCCATACTCCTCCTCGTTCATCATGGCTGCCGCGAGGACATCGCTTATCTCATACACCGGCCACTGAGCGTTGATGTGGAAAGAAGTGTATGACGTGTGGAATGATTTCTCTGGGTAGTTCCCTCCGGTCGATATCCAGCGACTCTCGACCAACTTCATCTTCTCGAAGAAGATGATGGCATCCTTGCCTTCGGGACCGTATTTCTTCTCGATCTCATCGACGGTCCTCCATTCCAAGGTCACTTCTTTCAATACGTCCCTCTTTACAGGAGTATCCACCGATCTCAGCATCGGTACTAACTCTGACGGTTCGTTGATGACCTTGATTCTGTTCATAGTCGGGTAATAAGGGACACATAAGTATTTATATTATTCTTCGAAAATCGCAACAATCTGGAAATATCGAACCTCGTGTTTCGAATGAATGATTGAAAAATCGACTTAAAATGAAACAACATCTGGCATCTGCCCTGAGGCCACATCCTTTATTAATTAGCCTTGCAATGTGGTCAGCATGTTCGGCAAGGAGAAACCCATCGAGATGAGGTGGCAGTGCCTTAAATGCTACAAGACCCACAAATCGGAGCAGGCTGCTCTCGACTGCTGTGGATCAATGATTCAGGGCTGGGCCATCAACTACAACAAATGGGGAAGAGGCCACTGGTACGGAAGGTAAATCCTTCTGAAACGTTTATCATATCAGGCGTTGATTGCCAGGTAACCTTATTGTATCAGCTCGGAGTAGGTCGGCATGGTTTCGGAGAGTATGATTGACAAACTTATCGATGAATTGGAATTCCTGCACCGTCACATAATCATGCTGAAGGCCACGAAAGAGAACCAACCCATCGGGATCATCAGACTGTCGGAGATACTGGACATGCCCAGACATAAAGTAAGGTATTCTCTGAGGATGCTCGAACAGGAAGGACTGATCATACCAACGACAGAAGGCGCAACGGTCTCCGACAGGTACGATGAGTACATGCAGGAGATATCCGACGACCTTGAAGATATCGTAGCCATGGTCAACAAGCTGAAATCCGAGCTCGACAAGGCGTAACACTTTAATATCTCTCCCTCATTGCTGGCAAATACTGCCGTTGTAGCTCAGTAGGTAGAGCGTGTGACTGTTAATCACAAGG
>JAFSYZ010000238.1 GCA_017455785.1 Candidatus Methanomethylophilaceae archaeon | reverse complement strand
TGTCAAGGCTTGTGTCGTAACCCTCATCCGGGTATGCGAAGTACTTCTTTGTCTCGGCGTTGTATCCGATCAACAAACCAGACAGCGTTACTGAGTACACATCACCATCGGCTTCTACCAGATTGTTGAGTAATCCGCCGACGTATGCCTTTCCGGACTTGATGCTGTCCACATAGAGTGTGTCGAATATGAGAGCTCCATCTCCCTTGAC
Organism: Candidatus Methanomethylophilaceae archaeon; assembly: GCA_017455785.1. Lineage (GTDB taxonomy): Archaea > Thermoplasmatota > Thermoplasmata > Methanomassiliicoccales > Methanomethylophilaceae > Methanarcanum. The sequence goes on along the minus strand of JAFSYZ010000238.1, from coordinate 6,831 downwards.
GTTGACTTCACAATCCTCTACGAATGCATCGATGACATCTACATAGCCTGTTGCCTCAACAGTTGCGACGTACTTCTTTCCATCGACATCGTAGACGGCCTTTCCACCGTTGCTGTATGTGAACGTTCCCTTGAATGACTCGCATTCGTACTCAACAGGAAGTTCGTTCTCAGAATTGATGTGGAACTGGAGTGTGACGTTGGACCATGTTCCGTCCACGCTCTTCAGTGAAACTCCACGGAGTGCAACTGCGACGTTGCCCTTGATGGTTATGCTGGAGATCGAGAAGGGTGTGGTCTCATTGAGCAGATCAACAACGAATCCGTTGACCTTCACATCCATGCCCAGGAACTTTCCACTGGCATCTGCTGTGATCTTTGCAACTGTGGGTTCGAACTTGTTGAAGTCGAATCCGAGTTCGAGCTTGAAGTTCTTGCACTCGTATGTGAAGAACTCCTCTCCATTGAAGAATGATGAGGCGTATGTGCTCATCTCAAGGCTGAACTTGGCGATCTTGTCCTGGTAGGACTTCTCGACCTTAGCGGTTCCTCCACCGACTGCACTGACTGAGAACCAGCTCTCGCCGTTCCAGATGGTCGCACCGATCTTTGAGTCTCCTCCCTCGGAGGTTATGTCGAATGCGTAGTAGAAGTCACGGATCATTGTATCGATCGCGTCGCCTTCTTTAATTGTCAGGTTGTCGAATGCAATGGCGTATGCCGCTCCGTCTGTCTCTGAAACACCGTAAGCGTATTTGACTCCGGTCAGGCTGTAGGAGGTTGTGTACTCGTCCTCGGGGTCCTTTACCAGCAGGTTGAACTGTTCGATTTCGAACGCATCAGCTTCTGCCTTTGAGGATATTCCAGCGACATACTTCAGGCCGCCGATTGTAGCGAGGTAACCCATCTCGTCAACTGTTCCGTCTGCGACGAGGATTGACTTGACGGTGATCGTGCACATCGAACCAACGAGTCCGAGTTCCACTTTAGCATCGGTCATGGCGAAGACCTTACCGCCCTGAGCATCTCCCTTTGTGACAACTACGTTTCCGAGTGTCAGGACCTTCTTGTTGGCATCGTATGTTGTCTCGTGCATCAGGAAGTAGTATCCGGGTGCCTCTGCGGTCGTCTCACCGATTGTGAGGATACCGGTCTTTGAGTCGTATGTGATTCCCTTGAGGTCGAATACCTGGTCTCCATCGAGGTTCTTCATTGTTATCTCGCTGATTGCGAGATCGGTTGTTTCAGTGTTGTAAACGATACTGTCAATGTTGAAGAACTCAAGGTCTTCTTCTGATGCACTGACAGTCTGCATGTTGGTGATTGTAAGGATATCATCTGCGAACAGGATCTCCTCGATAAGGAAGACGCCGTTCATTGAGATGATTGTGTAGTTATCGATATCCACATGGGTGTCGACGAGTTTGCCATCCTCGAAGTGGAATGAAACCACACAGGATTCTATTCCAGATTGGTAAACGGACTCGCCATCGACTTTGACATCAACTGTCCAATCTGCTGTGAATCCGACAGGGATGTACCCTTCTTCTTCGAACTCGAGGTCGACAGTCAATGCCTCTTCGTAAGTTGCAGTGGTAGCATCAGCGAAGGTGATTGATCCGCCAACAGTGTATGTGAATTCGTCATCCTCATATGTTACGACTGCATCGAGGTCGACATCATCGATGTCGACGTATACGACCTCTCCTCCGTCGAGTTCCTGAGCGAGCTTGATCTCATCAACTGTAAGAGTGAGCTTGTCTGTGAAATCATCAGCTGTTATATCGATTTCATCAACGATATCCAGATCCTTGATGTCGTACTCGAATCCGAACATCTCCAGACACATGTCAAAGTGGAGATTGAAATCGCCTTCCGCGACCAGGTTCTCGAGTGCTTCCAGGACCATCATCGCTACGTTGTCCATATCGTAGATGAAGTTTGTCTCAGCTGTGAAGTTGCTGTTGATGATGAGTTCGAACGAACCGTCCTCACCGTCTGTCATCATGAAATCCTCAGAGACTTCTGCTGTTACGTTCAGAGAGGTCACTGTATCGTTGACGTTCGGATCGACGTTGATTACAGTCTTGGATTTGCCGGCCATCTCGAACTCTGCGATGTGGTATTCACCGATATCGATATCTATCTCGATCGTTCCGAGTGTCAGTTCTGTTAGAATGTCGAAGTTGAAAGATTTCAAGTCGAATGCGATGATATCTTTGAATGTCAGACCATCGACAAAGGTTGCTTTCTCTGTCTTGATTGAATCTTTGATCTCGAGGATAGCGCCCTCAGACACCTCTAAGTAATAACCAGTGGCTGCCACCTCTAGTTTTACATTAGTGAGCGTTCCAGTGAACTTGATGGCAGTTGTTCCCTCCAACTCTTTGAAATCGGTGTAACTGCAGCCGATACCGGAAATTGTCTTTCCGTTAGAGTTCTCAGAGAGTGTGTAGACAATGACGAAAGATGCTTCGTCTTTAAGCGTGAGTGTGAAGTCTGAAAGTTTGAAGTCCTGTGTCAGATCTACGATGAGTGCTGCTCCCTCAGGGACTGTCCAGGAGATAGCACCATCAAAAGAGTCCTTAAGGCGGTAAGTACCGTTGGCCTTCATATCGCTTTCTTTGTCGATATCTGTGACCTCAACGTTATCGAAGTATGTGAACGCAAAATTGGTCTTCATTGCGCCCTCGGCCAGAGCCTCGAGCTGCTCGACATCAATGTTCTCTAAAATTTCTTTATACTTGGCGAAAATCTCCGCCAGGTCATCTTCTCCTACGGTGGTGGCTGCAGCGGAATCATCCTGCTTCTCAATAGCAGATGAATCGTTGCTTCCGACTACCACGAAGAAGGGTGTGGCGATCATCATGAGTGCCATGATGATTGCGAAAAACATCTTTGTTTTACTCAACATGTAATTCCTCCATGTGGTTGAACTCTGATTCACTCCTTTATTAATATTATTTACGCATTAAAACCTACAATAATTCTGGTAATTGTCGACTTTAATTGTACGACTGGGTCATCTTTCAACATAGTTAAAATCACAAATCGGGACTTCCAATGACAGATTTCTCGTCAGAGATAATATAGAACATCCTCAAACACTGTATGAGAAGAATGATCAGAGCGATAGTCTTGAAGAGCGTTGCCAAAAAGAATAACGGACCCCCATAGCTATTGTAGAAGATGGTTGCCAAAAGAGTCGCGAATCCGAAGATGATGTACCTTACAGTCAGTTTTTCGGTATCGTAACCGTAATGCTGCAACAATATCAACACCGGTGTGAACAGCATGATCGGCCATAATCCATACTGAGCAGAATAAACCTTGTTGAATAGCAGGAAGATAAGTACCAGTATGTACCCCATGAGCGCAGCGGAAAGCAGCATACGGTCGTGGTCCAATCTGCTCCCCCACTGTCTGTACAGGAAATAAATGACAGCTGCTGCAATGGCTATGATCATCAGAGGCATCATCAGATCCGCTAAGGCATCCGGGAACATACCGCGGAAATTATCCGAACCGTATGTATAAACGGTCGGATCATCGGTCTGCTCTATCCATATCTTATCCGGGAAGATGGCCCCATATATCATCACCAATACACTGACACAAGCCTCGATCTGCAGAGGCCTCCCGCTGTTCTGTGTGATATAGTTGAAACTGCTCTCGGGAGATGCGATATAACAGGGCAGCTGTATCAGGATACAGATCGCTGCCACCAGCAGCGCGTATCCGATACCTTTCTTCCAATCGCCCTTGATAATGAAGGGCAGAAGGAAGGCCACAACTATCAAACCGGGATATATCTTGATCATAACGGATACTGCCAGAAGGACGAAACACAGCGATTCCCTCTTCTTCATAAACATGAACATACCCAACATAGCCAGTACGGTGGCCATGCCGTCGTTCCTGTCCACCACGTGTACAGGTACGCATGCCATCAGAAGTAGGAATGTGATGTATACATACAGGTGGCTGACGCCGTATTCATCGCACATCTTCAGAGAATAGTGGGCCGCCACCAGGATGAATACCATAGAGATGGCCATGTACAATATGGCGTACAATGTCTCCGAATCCGTTATGAGGGCCGGAATGGCACTGATATAAAGGAACATAGGGGGATAAGCGACATTGTCGTAGACCTCATAGGGTATCTGACCGTTGACGAACACCTCGGCATAACGGAAATACCATCTGACATCGGCATATTTGTCCACTATGACCAGAACAGCGATGACGAAGACCATGACGGCGATCAGGATGAAGAAGAACCTCCTGTCATCCTTGGCGAACCGGCTGACGAATCCTTTGTAGTCCACCATTGCCCTCATCGAGTCCAATATGTCGTATGCCATAATAACTGTTGCACAACATGAATCGGGCGAAGGATGGGCACTCCGCCAAGTTCTTAATCATCCGTCGTACATATACTGCCATGGCGTACAAGGTCGATCTCATCGATATAGAGACTGCGGGAAGGATCTATTCACAGTGCAAGGACAACAGGTTTCTGACATCCAAGGCTGATATATCAGGCATATGCATCAAGATCCATTCCGAGGACAGGTCGGTGATCGATATGTGGAGGGATAACTTCTACCCCATGCTGGATGAGGTACGTACTCATGCACGCATCTTCTGCCTGAAGGATGATTCCGGTGAATTGAAAGTCCTCTACAACAGGACCACATCCACCACATTCCTCTACAATTTCGACTATTACGGATGGATCAAGAGCATCGCCCTCGCCATGGCATCTGATATATTGGAGGACTCCCACAAGATATACTCTGTACACGGAGCTGCTTTGGACATCGATGGGATAGGCATCACCCTGATCGCTCCCTCAAAAACAGGAAAGACCACCCAATCCTGGGGTCTGCTTAGAGCCCCCAATTCCCATCTGATAACAGACGATTGGTACTTCGTCAGACTCTACAGAGGACGTCCGCTTATCGGCCGTTCCGAGATGAACTGCTACATCGATGCCGATATCGGTGACGTATGGGAGGAGTTCAAACCCCTGGTGGAGACCACCAAATTCGACAACAAGGGAAGGGGTATCGCCAACGTTAGATGGATTACTGGGAAGGAATCGGTCACAAACAGCACCTACATGAGATACGTGATATTCCTGAAAAGAGATCCCTCGGACCCTGTATTATCCAAAGAACTGACTCTGGATGAGGCCATGGAGTACATCGTCTCCAATGATTTCTGCAATCCCCATCAGATGATACGTGACGAGCGTAAGATGAGGGTCAGATCAGAATTCTTCCGTTCCTATCTTTCCAAATGCAAAGTATTCCTCATAAATACCACGAAGAAGGCCGAAGAGACACAGGAACTCATCAGGAAGGTTATCGGAATCTGATCTCCACCGGTTTACCGATGGTTATGAAATCTTCTGTTATAATGCAGTCGTATGCCTTCACGATGACACCGTTCTTGGAGGCGTGCTCCAGAGCCTCCCCGAACTCCCTGTGTGTCTCATAATTGGGGATGAAATACCTCACGTCGGACATCTGCACCAAGAGGATTATGTAAGCATCATAACCGTCCTTTGCCGCCATTTCCAACTCATGGATATGTTTCAGCCCCCTCTCGGTCGGTGCATCGGGGAACAACACCACGCCATCCTTCTCCAATGTCACTCCTTTTACTTCGATGAAGCATTTCCTATATCCTTCGGCGTATATGTCGAAACGGGAATTGCCATATGTGACCTCCCTCCTGATAATCTTCAGACCACCGATCAATCCGAGGGATGGGAGCGATTCCGCTACAACAGCGTTCGGTACCTGACTGTCGATGTTTATCAGCCTGTCTCCCTTGTATACGGCGATCAAGTCGTACCTGGTCTTCCTCTCTGGATTGTTGGATTCTTCGAGGATGACCCTTGAACCCTCCACTAGGATCTCACGGCACCGACCGGTGTTCTTCACGTGGCATCTTACAACAGGGTCTGGCACATCGCCTTCGCATTTGATCCGGACGTTGGCGATGAACCTGTTGGGTCTGTCCATGAATGTCCCTTGAATCACACGGTCATACTTCATTTTCCATCTACCGATCCGTTACCGGATTGGAGGGCATTGTTGGGAATTTCCGTGAAGAAAAACCCTTGACGCTAACATATGTCAGCATCAAGGTAATGGAGTTTGGGGGCATAATTAGTTTAACGGTTCGGCGGGTCATCCGAAAAGGGCATCATCCACCGAGTTCGTCGCGGTCTTCAACTTCCTCGGGTCGGCACGAACATAGCTTTCCAGCGTTATCTCGATCGAGGAGTGACGCATCATCCTGTCTTATCCAGTCGATTACATGGAATACACAGAGGTGGCCAAGAAGGAACTCAATGAGATGAAGCGCCCCGAGCTGAAGAAGGAGGGGAAGGTCTGCCCTCAGCATCTGCCGATAAGAAATCTGCTGAAGGACGTGGCGAAGATTCGAATCCTGATCAGAAATTCAAACGGAGACATACGATCCCGTCTCTCTGACTGCAGGTGCACATACCGTCCTCGGTGAATCCCATGTGCCTGCAGATCCTCTCCGTTCTGCCCCTGAGGTCGACGGAGTGGATGGATATGGACCCCCTTCCCTTGATCATGCTCATGGATACGGCAGCTCTGAGAAGGCGCTCGCGTACCTCATCGTCCTCATCCTGGACATAGAGGGATTCGATTCTCGAGTTCCTCAGACAGACGAATCCTTTTGGGGTATCGTCATCAAGTGCCAGCAGTACGTTTTCGAGATTGATTTCACTTTCCCCAAGACCGTTCTCCGAACGGTATTGGGATATCATCTCGGAGGATTCCTG
>JAFSYZ010000237.1 GCA_017455785.1 Candidatus Methanomethylophilaceae archaeon | reverse complement strand
GGACATTCAACGTCGCCCCATAATTGATTTATAATCGGAAATTAATGTCAACTTACACAAATTTCCGAAGGTGATAGCACGGTCATTCCAAGAGACAAGTACCTTGACAGACTGATAACAAGGAAGCATAATGGTATGGCCAAGGTCGTCACTGGCGTACGTAGATGCGGGAAGTCCTTCCTTCTGTTCAATCTGTTCAGAGAACACCTAAAACAATCCGGTGTAGACGATCCCCACATTATAGCTATCGCTTTAGATTCCAAAGAGAATGAAAAATACCATGATGTCGACAGACTTCACGAGAGGATACTTTCGCTAATAAAGGACGATTCAATGCACTACGTCCTTCTGGATGAGATCCAGCTAGCGGTCGGTTTCGAAGCGATGATCAACTCCCTTCTCAGAAAAGAGAATCTCGACATATATGTCACCGGCTCCAATTCCAAATTCCTATCCTCAGATATAATCACAGAATTCCGTGACAGGGGAGATGAAGTGAAAGTGAGACCGCTTTCCTTCTCTGAATTCATCAGCGCCTATGACGGTGACAAATATGATGCCTTAGCGGAATACATGGACTATGGCGGTCTTCCAGAACTGACAAGACTGAAGACCGATGAACAGAAGGCATCCTACCTTACCGCCATAATGGGGACCACATATCTCAAGGATGTCATCGAACGTAACAACGTGGAACTGCCATACCTGTTAGAGAATCTGGTGAATGTCCTATCCTCCACCGCCTGCTCACTGGTCAACCCAACGAAGATCAAGGATACGTTGATCTCTAGTGGATACAAATCTGCAGACGAGGACACAATCGTGAAGTACATCGGTTTCCTGACCGAATCATTCCTGTTCGAAAAAGCAGAAAGGTACGATATCAAAGGAAGGAAATACATAGGCGCCCTTGAAAAATACTACCCTGTGGACCACGGGATAACCAATGCCAGGCTAAATTTCCGCCAAACGACCGATCGCCCCCATATCATGGAGAACATAATCTACAATGAATTGCGCTCAAGAGGATATGAAGTGGACATCGGAGTCGTGAAATTCAGAAAGATGATCGATGACAAGATGACCCAATTGACCACAGAAGTAGATTTCATAGCCAAAAAGGGCAGCAAGACCACGTACATCCAATCCGCATACCGTATCGATGACCCGAAAAAGAAGGAACAAGAGTTAAGATCTCTGCTAAAGATCAATAACTCTTTCAAAAAGGTGATGATCATCGGCGACAGTATGAGACCAAACATGGATGATAATGGTGTACTTTTCATCGGTTTGATGCAATTCCTTACCGACAGTAACAGTCTGGAATACTGATGGCTTATTGTAACCTAAGATGAAGCGACAAGTAGCATTAGACGCCCATCCGTTGTGCCCCTGTCGGGATGACGGGGCTATTCGTTCCCATTGTCATGGGCGGAACAGGGTGGCCGGTCCACCCGAGCTTACCCATTCCGCGGTACAGTATGTTGATGCTCGCGTTGAGGTCGCGGTCCATCACAAGTCCGCAGTTCGGACAGACATGCTCCCTTATACTCAGATCCTTCCTCACCTGGGATCCGCATTCGGAACATGTCTGCGACGTCCCCTTGGGTTCCACCAGGATGATCCTCTTACCGGCTCCGATTGCCTTGTAGGAGATCCTTCTCCTCAGCTCCCCCAGGAGTGCGTCGTTGTACATGTTGGTCATGTTCTCATCCCTGGATATGGATCTGAGCGCTTTCACGCTCAGATCCTCCATGAATATGATATCGCAGCTGTCCACGATGTCATTGGCTATGTTGCAGCACACAACCCTGCGCCTATCGGTAAGGTGCCTGTAGGCATGCGTCGGGCGAGACAACGCTGTTCTGCGCTCGTCGGAATGCATGGGAGATGACGATAGCTTCCTGTGGCATCCCTTCAGCTTATCGGCCATTTGTTTGTACGGGCGGGTCATTACTGAAGAACCTGCCGTCGGATGTGACGGCGATATTGGATATCCCAAGGTCGACGCTTATGCATTCCGGTCTTTCCGTATCGAACCACACGGTCCCTCCGCCGGTGTCGAAGCCCGTATCGTACGTTACCGATGCCCAGTACTCGAAGTGTGTGCCGCAGTCCTCCCTGGATATCGTGCATACCTTCGGTATGCCGTTGATCGGTGTGTCCTGGTTGTAGCACCTCAATACACCGTCCATCTTCCCAGTCTCAGGCATCTCCTGCCCTTGCCCTTTGCATCGGGAACGATGGAGAACGACTTGTTGGAAAGGTATGAGAACGAACTGTATCTGCAGGGTTTCCTGAATCTGGGAATGGTGAGTTCGAATACTATGCCCTCGGAACCTTCATCGTCCCTGTACTTTCTCGTCCTTATCGAGGGATTGCACTTCCTGTATGCATTCAGTACCCTCTTGGATATGCAGTTCATGGTGTTCTGATATATGCCCTGGAATGATAGCATGTTGTTCCATATCCTCGTGCATACCTTATTCAGCTCATTCTCCGAGGGAAGATGACCGTTGGATCCGAAGTACGGCTTCACGCCTGTGATCAGGGCGTTGTACACGTAACAGTGTATACGTATCGTCTCATCGATGAAATGCCTCTGTGAAGAATTCGGATGCAGCTTCATCTTCACCGTCCTGATTATGCATCATCCAATACCGTCTAGATATTAAAATCTAATATCGTTATCACTGTTATAATCGTGATGTCCTTGATGAGCGTTACACTAGTCATTGACGAAGAGAAATGCAGGGAGATGCTATGATTCAAGATAACGATCACAACGATAGGAAAAGGAGAATACAGTCTTATTTTAGACGGGAAATATGAAAGAAACTAGGAGATTAAAGTTAGGAGAAAAAGTGACAGTGTATCTGGAAAATGTGGTACATAAAATCTACCTCAGTTCCATGATGGCAGGCGGAAAGAGGCCTACCATCAACATTCAAAAAGAAACAGAAATTACAGCAAAATCAGGAATGTTTGGATGGTCCATTAAAGTCCATTAAAAAGCTCCTAACACACAATTACAGGATTTCCCTGATATATATTGCCAGCGACCCCTACATCTGAACGGATAGTCAAAAATGAACGATATCGAAAAAGGACGTGACCTGTCTGGATCCAACTCGATCGTCCCCAGTTAAAAAAGAACCAAATCAAATTTACCAGTTGATATTCAGAACATGTGAACCTCTATTCTCTGTATGTGGCAGAATCATCTGGCGACTGATTTTTTCTACATTTTTGTTTAGTAAATACTATTTCAATATTTATTAACATTAATATACTATGAACAATAGTTAAATACTTCCTTTAACGATAGTTAATCGAGCGAAAGCTCAAGGAGGAATAATTAATGGTTCAGACAGAGCACATAGACCCTACGGCACTGGCGTTGTTCGCCATTGCTATCGTATCAGTCCCCTTGGCACTGAGCAACCTGTGGACTGACGGGCCGATGACGAACTTCGGACTGTACTTCCCGTTCCTGGGATTCATCATCCTGGTATGCGCACTCATGGCATACCTGGCGAACAACCCCTTCGGATTCGTCGTACTGGCGATCGCCGGAAGCGGTGTGTTCCTCGCAGGAACAGGACTTGACTCGTGGACTTTCATCGCATTCGCGATCGTGTTCGCGATCTGCCTGGTATGGTCGATTCTGATGAAGACACCCAAGCTCCTCAGCGCGGTACTGCTGACGACGACGCTGGTGTTCCTGTTCTTCGGTCTCATGGACCCGGAGTTGCTGGGCGCAAGCGACGGTCTGAGGATCGCCACAGGTGTCATCGCAGTGTTCAACTTCCTCGAGGCCTGCTGGCTGGGAACGGCTCTGGCAACAGAGGGTAAACTGCTCCCGATCATCTGATCGGAGATAAACGGCTCCGCTCTGCGGAGCCACCATAAGAAACCGTAGATACAGCGTTGAGAAACTCTTTGGATGGCATTATACACCCCGGGGGCACAATTCGTGCCCCCACAATGGGTGTTGAATTATACAAAAACGCCTACGGAAACTGATAAACAACAATCAATCTTTGTGGGACATTTCAGTGAAACATGATACCTGACGAAACCTGTAATGAGTTCATCCAATCTGAATGTTATCATATTACCGAACGCTTATTCGCAGCCAAATACCTGACCTATCTCCCTTCAAAGGAAGACCTTCTCAAAGAAATCGAAATCCAAAAGGCCATCTATTATGCGGAACACCCAAATGAGGGTGAAGCAAATAATTCTGAAGATCATTGACGAAAATGGATTTGCAACAATTCAATGACCTGTTTTTGAGGGTCATTGAACTAATTTTTCCGATGCTGGCCTGTCCTGTTGCAATGTCGGGGGGCCCACTCATTAACTCTAAAATTTTGATCGCTGGCTCTTTGTAGGTTCAAATCCAATTAACCATCAATCAAAGTTATATCAAAAATGTTTGACTTTCACAGTTTCGATATTCCACGTCTAATCAATATTTCCATGTGAGAATAATCTAGGACAAATCCGCGAACACTTGCGTTGATCATTTCCTCATCGGTTATCCCTGTGAAATCAAGATGGTAACCTGTATCAAATGCCAATTGTTTGATAAACAACCTTTGCGCACGGCCATTCCCCTCTCTAAAAGGATGTATCGCATTGATCTCACAGAGATAATACGCCAATCTGGACACCATATCTTCCATCTGTAGGCCAACGAGGTTGTTCTCGGATCTAAGTTGGTTGAAAAGTTTGGCAGCATTGCTTTCGATATACTTGCACTTGCAGAACATTGTTCCTTTCGAGATGTCAACTGTACGCAATTCTCCCGCCCAATCAAAAATATCGCCAAATAGAACCTTGTGGATCATCCTAAGATGGTTCAAATCATAATTCCCATTGATCGGATATTCTTCCAATTCTATCATCCTGACCAAAGATATGGAACGCTCTGCGTCGGATAATTTATCCCCATCGTGAATATTCAACTTGTTCCTCAATACATTCGTACCGGGGTAGCAGTAAGTACCGTCTTCTTCGTAATCGTATTGATTCTGTTGCATCAGCACGAACTCACAGAATATTTGGCGATTAAAAGCTTCACTGCATCATCATAGGTGATCTCATGGCGAAGGCATTTCTTAGCCAATTGGATTTCCTCTTCTGTCACAGTAAGTCCTTCCATAGACAAGGATGCTACGGCACTACTGAGTTTAGATTCGTCGGAAATCATTCTAAAAACCACCATTTTTCCATATGTCACACATCTATTTCAATACTCGTAATCATTGAAATAATTGGATTTGAACCAATCCAATGCCCTGTTTTGAGGAGTCATTGTATTTATTTTTTGACTGCTGGCCTTTCTTATTTCAAGTTCGGGGGGGCCCACTCATCGATTCTTAGATCTTAATGCTAATGCACATGTCGGTTCAAATACCAATGATCCTGAATTACAGAAATTGAAATAATCATATCACTTCACATATTTCATGAAGGATGGCAATTCCAAATCACAGAGGACGAAGGAAGCCTTTGGTGATTCCTATCGCAGACTGCTATCCGAGAAACCTGCTTCGAAGATCACCGTGGCCGATATAGCGAAAGGTTGCGGGATGACCGCTCCAACCTTTTATAATCATTTCAAGGACAAGCATGCACTCATCGTCTGGATTTATATCAATGACAGTTCTTGTTTCATGAACAATTTCAATAGTGACGACTACAATTGGAAGGACACTCTGCTGGATGCATTGGAATACTACTCCGCTAACTGTCGTTTCGTCATCGATGCCCTGGCGCATGTCAACGGAAGGTCAGAGTTCATGAGCATAATGGAAGAGGTGAATATCGGGTTGCTCATGAATGAAATCGAAAAGAAACTTGGTCCCGAAAAGCGTGTCCCTAAGGACATCGCCGAATTCGTCAAGTTATATTGTCTGGGAACGGTAAGATACACTTACGACTGGTTGATAGAAGGTTGTACTATTTCGCCTGAGAAGGTGGCCGAACTCTTCGAAGAAGGTCTCCCATACCGTCTTAGACCCTATCTGTTATGAAGATTCATTTTTTTATGCTTTGACCCGAACGTAAAAAAATGAATATAACGGGTTGGGTTAAGTTAAATACACTCAGTTTTTAAACAATATTGCTCAAAAAGGGGTCTAACATGGCAGACAAGGACAAACTCATCAAGGCAATGCAGATAATCGTGACAGAGCTCTCTCAGCAGGCCGATGGTCATGCTATCGAATCAAGGTTGTTCGGTGCAGCCGGGCTGACAAAACTCCAGGAGAAGTATGCAGAACATGCGGAAGAGGAGAGGGGATACGTCATCAAGTGTATCGACCGCATCCTGGACCTAGGCGGAGAGGTGAAACTGGAAGCCAAGAAGGAAGGTTTCATCACTAAGGACCCCGTTGCTTGGCTGAAGTACGATCTTCAGGTATCGAAGGACGGACTCGAGTTCCTAAAGCCCATCGTAGAAGAGGCCAGAGATGATTATTCTACGTTCGACATGCTGAAGGAGTACTATCAGGATGAGGAAGAAGACATGTACTGGGGAGAACAACAGCTGGAACTCATCGAGTGCATCGGTGTCCAGAACTGGATCCTCAGGCAGATGTGAGGTGGATAAAATGAGCGACAGAGAAGTGATACTTGAAGCGATGAAGAAAGCAGGTGAACCCTTGAACGCAGGCAAGGTGGCGGAACTCACAGGACTCGACAGGAAGGTCGTGGACAAGGAATTCGCTGCCATGAAGAAGGACGGCACCATCGTGTCTCCCGTTAGATGCAAATGGGAACCCGCCAAAAAATGAGTTCCATGTTGGCACAGGCATCAGGAAGTGTCGCATGAAGGTGGTATCCTATGACGGTTCCATAGGTAGCGAACTGCTGGATGAATACCGTACAAAAGGAGGATTATCCGGAACTGCCTCATCCAACATGAGATACTTCCTGGCCATCGATTCCGACGTACCTGTCGGGATCGTTGGCTTTAACAAAAACAATATCAAACTCCTTTATACCGTAGATTCCGCCCCTGAGGATACAGAACAGGAACTGCTGAGGGCCGTCATGGCTGACGTCATTAACCAAGGGATATCTTCTTTATCCATTCATTCTATGGACATCAACGGAAGGACCGATAGGATCTGTAGGGGACTGGGTTTCAGTGATGATGGCATCTGTCCATGCAGTCAAAGAGAAGGGACAGTATGTTTGAAAAGGACATTCTGACGATTTGATATATGAGAGGTTATGAAATGAAGATTAACGCAGTGAAACTCTACGAAAACGGTTTTATGACTCAGCCGTTCGCATTCGGAGGAGAGGGGGACCAGGGAGATTTTGACCCTACTGTCAGATACCGCTCCAGTCTCCAGAATTTCGTTATCGAGACCGATGACGAGGTGATCCTGGTGGACACCGGAATGCCTGATGGCGTACCTGATGCCGTTCCTGAAGATAGGACGCCGTTGTACATGGGCAACAGGATCGAGGACTACCTTGATGCATTGAAAACAGCCGGTTATACGCCTGATCGAATCTCCAAGATACTGATAACCCACAAGCACGATGATCATACGGGAATGATATCCTCATTCCCGAATGCTAAGGTCTACATATCCCCAGAGGACGCCGATGCATTGGATCTCAAGGGTGACAACATAGTCCGTCTCACCTACGGGGACGGATCGTATCATGAATTCCCCAGGTCCCAGAAGGTGGCCGAAGGGATAAGGATAATAGAGGCCAAAGGGCACACCAAGGGCAACAGCATAATCATCGCTGAGGATAAGGGTCTGTTCTTCATGTTCCACGGTGACATCACGTATACGGACGAAGCTCTCTACGGGAACAAGCTGTCAGTGGCCTATGAGGACCTTAAAGCTGCAAGGGAGACCTTGGATAATGTACGTGCATTCATCAGGAATCATCCTACTGTCTATCTCTCGACCCATACGCCGCTTGGGTATGAGAATCTGGAAGATATGAAGGTGATCGATCTGGATTATCCTCCGTGGTCGAAACCTGTCGGAGAGATAGTATACCGTACGGCGACCGGGAAATATATCTGCGGGGTGTGCGGATTCGTCTATGATCCGGAGAAGGGCGATCCCACGCAGGGGATACCACCGGGAACCCCGTTCAGCGAACTGCCGGATGATTGGCATTGTCCCAGATGCAAACGCGAGAAATCCAATTTCAATCCCGCATGAGGATATCGTGAACGATTCTGACGGGCGGGGATTTCCCACCCTCAAATTTATTCTGAATCTAGAAAACCTCAAGTATCACGATCATCAATAGTATGAGCTCTCCTGGACCACATATCCGTAGGTCATCCCGGGCAGGTGCGATAAGAGGATCATCTTGTAGTTCGCTATCATCGACAGAAGATATTTGTCAGTAATGAGCTCTTTCACGCT
>JAFSYZ010000236.1 GCA_017455785.1 Candidatus Methanomethylophilaceae archaeon | reverse complement strand
GCACCTGACCCTGAATGTGGTGACATTTATGCCGAATGGAGCTAGTTGTGAGTTGATCTTTTTGATGTCGTTGGCGAGGCCCTTCGGATTACCGAATAATCTGAAGATACTGCCGCATTTTATTCCGGCAAGGGTGGGTGCACACATTTCTACGATGCGTTCTTCAACCATGATGAATTTAGGAATGACTAAATTATATTTAATCTTTAGGATAGACTAAATTTTTGATGATACATAATATTCATAACTCCATCTGATGATTTTCGTTCATGGAGGTCCTTGTGAGACCCTTCGATGAATTATCGAGGGATGAACTGTATGATATCCTCAAAGCGAGGAATGCGGTGTTCATAGTGGAACAGGACTGTCCGTACCAGGATATCGATGACATCGACCGCCGCAGTCTTCATATTATGACGTATGAGGATAAGATGGTCGCTTATCTCCGTCTGTATGAAAGGGATGATGGTTCCGTTCAGATCGGAAGGTTGTTGACGACGGTGAGGGGCAAAGGCTACGGGCGTACCATACTCAGGGAAGGAATCGATGCCGCTATCAACATGATGGGGGCCAGAAGAATAGTCGCCGAGGCTCAGGATTATGTAAAAGGGTTGTATGAGAGCGAAGGTTTCAGGGCGTGTTCGGATGTGTTCCTGGAGGACGGAATACCACATATAGTGATGATCAAGGACGTCTGAAAAACGCTTTTAGAATAGGCATGGTGGACCCGGCCGGATTTGAACCGGCGACCTCCGCCGTGTGAAGGCGACGTCATAACCCCTAGACCACGAGTCCGTGCATCAGGGTTATCATTACTCTGTATAAAACCTTTCCATGGAGCTCTTGTTAAAGGAGCATTCAGGATGAAGGTTAAATCAGGGGTCCATATACCTACATCCATGGCAGATTCGCTCAAGTTCACCGGACCCGAAACGGATGCTTTCCAGAAGGCCGTCGATGCGGTCCTCGACACAGGTAAGAAGGACTATCCCAGCTACATCGGGGGACTAAAGGTCGCTTCAGGTATGCTGAAGGATGTGCACAGTCCGATCGACAGCACCATCATATTCGGATCATTCCAGGAGCCTGAGGACGGACTCACCGACAGAGCGGTGGAAGTGGCCAAGAAGGCTTACGGACCATGGTCCAGGACACCGGCGGATGAGAAGATCGCGATCTTGGAGAAGGTCATCTCCGGCGTGGAGGTCATGAGGCTCAGGCTTGCCGCCATGGCATCACTGAGCATCGGGATGACGAAGGACCGTGCGCTCGAGGAAGTGGATGTTCTGATCGATGTCATGAAGAGAGCTTGCGCCGACGTCAAGAAGAAGAGATGCAAACCGGAAGGAGTGTGGGCCGTACTGACATCGTACAACTCACCGCTTGCTGCACCTATAGGTTACGCGACAGCGGCGATCATGGCAGGGAACACGGTGGTCATGATACCGTCCGCACACTCCATCATGCCCGTATGCGCGGTATACGACATGTTCGTCGATGCCGGACTGCCTGACGGTGTGATGAACATCATCTTCGACAGTTCTTCCAAATCATCAGAGGACCTTGCTAATAATCTTGATGTGATAGGTGTCACCGCAGCAGGTCTCGGAGAGAGGATGGAGGACCTAATGTTCCTTCAGACCGATGATGAGCTCAGGTTCGTCAACGAGATCAAGGGAATGAATCCCATCCTGGTGTACAAGCCGTCAAGTATGAGGTCCGCTGCGAAGACCGTTCTGTCGGCAGCGTTCGGACAGGGAATGAACGTAAGGGCCTGTTCGAAGGTGGTCATTATGGCAGGGGACGAGGAATCATTCGTGAATGCATTGATCGCTGAAGCTAATACAATGAAGATCACCGATCCGTCGGACCCCGAGGCTTTCATGGGACCTATCGTATCGAAGGCGAGATTGGACGACTATCTGGCTCTTGTGGATGAGGTCTCAGGTAACGTGATCTTCGGTGGAAAGGTCGTATCGGACATCCTAACGGAGAACGGTTACTATGCATCGCCTGCGATCGTCATGGGATTGGATGAAGAGCATGACCTGAACATCATGGACAGCGCACTTCCGGTACTTTCCGTACAGGTGGCGCAGGACCTTGACGATGCGATAGAGATAATCAACTGCACCGAGTACGGTCTGTCCGCAGGAATATTAACGAAGGATGAGAAGGCGGCCTCCAAGTTCAAGAAGGAGATCAACGCCGAGAACATCTTCGTCAACGACCCGTCGGGACTTCCCGGAGCTGCATCGCAGGCCACGGTCAACAGGTTCACTGCCTGATAATCACATTCTTTACATGCCTCTTGGCGGCCTCGGCCGCCTTGAGGACATCCTTCTTCTCGAATGGATCTTTCTTCGGTTGTATGAGGACATAACGTTTCGCGCCCTTGATCATCTTGGCATATCTGGCTATGTCGTTTGCCGTGACATTTTTGACGTTGAGAACAGTCCTGTATTCACATTCTATTCCGTACTCCGATACGATAGATACGGTCCTGATGGCATCATCATCCATGCCGTTGTCCAAACGTACCATTACGGAATCGGCGTAGTTTGCACCGATGAGGTCGTCCAACACATCCGGTACTTTCCCTTCAGTGACCAGACGTATCTTGTATCCCATGGATCTCAACTGTTTCAGGAGACCGATGAGTTCCTTTGGGGATACATTCTCTATACAATCGATGATGACGCCATCCATCATGCCCTTCCTTTCGGTCAGGTATCCTATGGCCTCATCGTATGGACCGTCGGTATCCGAAGTTATAATGACAGATGAAACGACACCTTCCCATTCCAAGGTGGTGGTCTTAACGAATCCCGACATTCCCATGGTCTCCGAATCGACGGTCGCGTTTAGAATAGTATCGACAGAACGATATCCCTTATCCCGAGACTAGATAGTGCGGTAGGTATGATGAGACAACCCGT
>JAFSYZ010000235.1 GCA_017455785.1 Candidatus Methanomethylophilaceae archaeon | reverse complement strand
ATGATACTCGCGTATCGCCTGGTGAATGATCCCCGCACCGCTCTCGATCTACGAAATCGTGCTTATGCGTGGACTCCGGTTCCCGTCCCCCATATCGCTATGAGGCGGTCGTCCGTACGTGGCTGCATGTTTGGTGCAGTACGCGCGCGGATCCCTGTGTGCTTGATATGATCTTACACATAGGCCGGATCAGCTACTTCCTGCTGAAGTAACTGGCGGCTCCGTCGATGATGCTCCTACTTATGTGACTGTCGTATCCCCATGACTGTCCTGATGCATTGCTACACCCTGACGCTGAAGATCTACATGCGCGAATTGCGCCGCGTATGTTGTTCCATGCATAGGCAGCCTCCCTGGTGGAGACTGCGCGTGCCTGACTGTGGCCGTTGATGACCGTTACCGGCCGCCATCGCTGACGTTTGACTCTTCGGCACGACTCCGTTGCCTGACGTGTTTGACCACGCTCCCGCTCCTCAGCGGGCCTACATACGTCCATTCCATGACGCATGACTGTACAGGTACCTATTCCCTGGCCGGTCCGATGACCGTTTGCTCCTGTACCGCAACTTCCGACACGCGGCTTCATTTTTCGCCGAGTGCCCACACCCTGTCTGGTGGTGTGCGCCCGTTCCGCGACCCCGATATGATCGCTTCGCTTTATCACGGGTTGCAGACTTAACTGCCGCTTGATATCGCCCCATGATCGGACGGTTGTCACATAGTGTCTTTCCGTTCGGATTCGTTTCCGAATCACACGGTCCAAATCTCCAAACCGCTTACGCGGATGGTCGACATTTCCGTTTTGTAGGAATGTGTGTTAGTTTGGCGAAACACCTGTACACATGCCAGGTATATAATACTTTTGTTAAAACCGATTTTTTCACCATAAGGGCAGAATTTATATTCCGTTCATTCCGCCCCTTATAGTATATTTATATTAAAAATAACTATAGGTTTATATATGAGTTGTGGAACGGTTCCGACTTACTCATCACATACAGCCAAAACGACGACGGATCCCAGTCCTGAATAGGGGAATACACTACGATTTCCGAGGTTCTTTTGACGTTATCCTCGCAGATCAGGATGCAGTTCTCAGGTATCTTGTCGATTCTTTCGAGGTTGTGCTTCTCGATCATGAATTTGACGAACTCGTCATTCTTGGTCACATACACCTTGGGTCTGAACCCGGCCTCCATCGTCAATAGGAGGGATGCCTCCGACCTTATGTCTCCGGAGAAGACGACCACGACATCCTTTCCGTAGGATGACATCAGATCCTTGACGTCCTTGACGGATGTCCCTGAGATCGAAGCTATGGGCGAGGAATTCAATTCCAACGTCTTCCTCCAGTTGTGATGCTGCACCCCATAACATGTACGTGCGAACACGTTAGTGACTGTGGTCACGGCCACTCCCCTGTCGGATCCCGCTATCTCGTCCGAGGACATCCTCATCATGCCGCTGGCGATCACGTTGTCCCTGTCATCGAACATCGCCACATGGTCCCCTTTCTTCAGCGAAGGCGATGCCTCCTGCACTCCGGTGACCATCAGATTCCTTCCCAGCTTGACGAAGTGTGAGGAGTCGTGATTGCATCTGACGTAATTCTTGGAGATCTTCGAGGATATGGCCTTGAGACCTGCAGGTTCCAAGGTTAATCCGTTCTTGGTTATGCGACCGACCTTACCGCCGTTGACGATTATCTCCGACCCTTTCTCGGTACGGTCGGTGAATCCGACACAGCCCTCCGGTAACAGTAAGTTCCCGCACCCGTCGCCGAAGATGCCGTCCACGGACGAACGGATGAACTTCATGACACCTGGGGACATCGGTACGAGGTCACCTCTTCCATCGAGGTTCAGCTTGGAGACCTCCTTCCTGCACACGGGGCATCTCCTGGAAACTGTCAATAGGTTACAAACCATGCACCAACGTATCTGACGTGCCATCTGTTCACTCCTTGTCCTTTTCCTTGTTCTTCTTCCTGCGGTTGATACGGTTGTCCCATTTCATGACGACTTCCTTCGCATCCCTGTTACCGCGTTCCGATGCCATCCTCATATACATGCGATATTTATTCTCATCCGCCTCGCATAGAGTGCCATCCTTGTACATAATCGCCAGTTTGTACATGGCCGCATTGTCGCCGTATTTGGCCGCGGACTCGAGGAGACCGAACGCCTTCTTCCTGACCTCCTCATCCTCACTCTCGAGATACTTGTCGGCCAATCTGGTGCGCGGGGCGCCTCCTGCCAAGGATGCCTTCTCCAGAAGATCGATGGCTGCCTTGGGGCTCTTCTTGAATCCCTTTCCAGAATCATACTTCGATGCCAGTGACACCATGGACGGTGTGTGGTAGCTCTTGGACATAGATTTCAGCATGTCGTTGGTTATGTCGAAGTCGGAATGGCGCGTCTTCAGTGTGTCCATGGCGACCTTACGTGAATCGTTCAATGCCGTGGATGAGTATCTTGCGAACCATTTCTTTGCCTCATCCTCGTTCTTCTCACAGCCTGCACCCGATGATAACATGACAGCGACCTGGTATTGTGCCTTCATGTTGCCTGTGCAAGCGGCCTTCATGTACCATTCGAATGCCTTCTGGGCATCCTTCTTGATGTATTTGGCATCGTAATATGCATCGGCGAGCATCGACATGGCTTTCGCATGTCCATTTTCTGCGGCATAGGTGAGCCTCTCCACGAACTTCTCCATGGAACGCTCCACCCCGTTGCCCTCGCGGTACATCTGCGCCAACAGGACATCGGCATCCAGCCATCCGGCCTCCGACGCCTTCGTGAGATATTCAAAGGCCTCCTGATAGTCCGCCGGTATCAATGCCGACCTGTACATCAGGTTGCCGTAATTGTAGAGATCGTAGGGATATTCCGTGGAGGCGAGATCCTTCATTATCGTGCGCAGGTTCTCTATCTCCTCGTTGGTGTCCCCCTGCATGGTGGCGTATTTCCTCCTCGCCTCGAAGTTACCGTTATCAGCCGCACGTTGGTATAGCGACATCGCCTTCTCCTCATCGCCTTCGGAGATCAGGATGTCACCCATCTCCGCCATGGCCATGGGATGTTCCCTAAGGGACGCCTGCTCCAGCCAATACCTCCTCTTCTCCGGGTCCTTCTCCACACCTAAGCCGTCACGATAGAACGTCGACAGTCTGTACTGTGCGGATGATGCTCCGCCCTCTGCGAGGGACATCGTGTCCTCTACGGAATCGTTGATGGAACGTCCATACGCCTCCACCACTTCATCTGCTGGACCGTCCATGGCGATGTTGCAGTTGGACAGCCAGATTGCACGGTTGCATGTGCGCTTGATGGTACTGGTGCTGTGGGATGTGAACAGTACGGTCTTACCGCTGCGGACCAGGTTCTTCAGGTGCTCCGATGCCTTCGATGCGAATGCCATATCACCTGTGCTGAGCGCCTCATCGACAAGGAAGATGTCCGCATCGACATTGATCATGACCGCGAATGCAAGACGCGACCTCATTCCCGAGGAGTACGTCCTGACGGGGTTGTCTATGAACACCCCCAGATCGGAATACTTCACAATGTCGTCGATATGCTCCAGGACCTGACTCCTGGAGATCCCGTACAGTTCGCTCCTGAGGATGATGTTGTCCCTTCCCGACAGATCGGGGTGGAATCCCATGCTCAGTTCCAGGATGCTGGCGACCTTTCCCTTGACCTCTATGGTACCCTCATCGGGTTCCAGGACCTCGGACACCAGCTTGAGGAACGTACTCTTTCCGCATCCGTTGCGTCCGAGGATACCGATGATGTCCCCTCTGTGCACATCGAGGTCCAGACCGTTGAAGATCGGATACTCGGTATGCTTCATGAAATTGAATCTCTTATCCGTGATCGAGAAATCCAGGATCTTGTAGGACTTCTTCAGTCCCCTTATCCTTATCACCACGTCATCATCCATCAGAGCACCTCCGGGAATCTCTTCTCACAACGGAAGAACACGGCCGCACCGACGAAGAAGAACACGGCCGCCAATATGGTGGCGGTCAACAGGAACTCCACATGCGGCATGGTACCGTAGTACAGGACGTCATGGAACACTTCCACATAGTATGTGAAAGGGTTGTACCACACGATTATGCCCAACAGACCTGTGGCCTCCGAGGCCAGGAAGAACGTGGGCGTGATCCAGATGATCAACCTCATGATCGCGCCAAGGAAATACCCTATATCCTTGACGAAGACCGTAAGCGTGGACGTCAGGAACGAGCACCCTATACCGAAGAACAGCATTATTATCAGACCGACAGGTATCATCGCCATTCCTGCCCAGTTGACATGTTGTCCTGAGAGCAATATGACGATGATGATCACGAGGTAAGCGAATATGACCGTAAGGAAATCCGTGATGGCTGAAGCATATACGACGATCTCCCTCGGGATCTTCATCTTCGTGATGTACTTGGCATTACCCGTCACCGCCCTTCCCCTCAGACATGCCGAGAGGAAAGTCACGGGGAACATACCTGCGCTCAAGTAGATCCAGAAATCAGGGATCGCACGGGGCCTTATCGCGGTGAACGTGATGACCAGCACGACGATCGTGAGTATAGGGAGGAACAGATGCCATGCGAATCCGACGTATGAGCTCTTGTAACGGCCTGCGGTGTTCCTACGGATAAGGGCCATAAGCACGATACGGTTGTCATACACGTCCCTGACGGACTTCGCCAATCTTGAGAATATATTCATCATCACACCTCCCTCACAAACATGAGTATACCAATAATCAACAAGATGCAGAAGAACGCGACCACAAGGTTACCTATAGGGAACGGACCCTTGTCCGCACCGACGATGGTGAGATGTGTGTATTCGTTCGTCACGTCAGCCGGCACTGAATAACCGCTCTGGACGTTCAAAACCACGTATGCATCACCTACGACCTCGTTCCCGATGTCCAATGAGTGGGATAGCAATTTAACGTCGTATCCTTCGAATGTTATCGTCTTCAGGTTGACATCCCCTGAGAACGTGTACTCCGGTATGGCGGCTACACACTTGGCGTCCACGACCACCTCCTCGAGCTGAATGCAATCTGAGAAGACGGTCCACCCGAATCCGGCGATGTTGCCTGTCAGATACACCTTCTTCAGTCCTGAGTAGGAGAAGGCAAAGTCATTGATGTAGTACAAGTTCTTCCCCAACTCTATCTCATGCAGATTGTAACATGAATTGAAGGCGTATGAGTCTATCAAGGAAACGTTGGAGATGTCGATAGTGGTCAGGGAACTGCATTCCACGAATGCCCCCTCGCTGATCGTCGTCATCTTGTAATTCAGTTTGACCTCCTTCAGATTGACGCACCCAGCGAAAGCGCCGTACGCAATGGATCCCGTATCATTTAGCAATTCATATGATTCCGCGACCCTGCCCGCAGGATAACACAACAGTTCGACACCATCGCTCTCATTGTAGAGGACCCCGTCATAGACGTGGAAATTGCCCCAATAGTTCGCTGTGTTGGTGAAGTTCTGGAGCGAATAACAGTTCGCGAACGCCCTACTTCCTATCGAGTTCAATCCTTCGGGGATCACGACGTGCTCCAGAGCTGTCTTCTCGAAAGCGGAAACGCCTATCGTTT
>JAFSYZ010000234.1 GCA_017455785.1 Candidatus Methanomethylophilaceae archaeon | reverse complement strand
TTTTTATGTTTTACTCAATCAGACGATCGTGAAAATGTGCACCATGATTGAGGCCAAACAACCCAAAGGTATAGTTGTTTATTTTGGGAATTCGTTACTCAAATCACTCAGAATTTTATTAATCAACCAAAAACGCTCCGATCTGGCTATTTCATCACATTCCACGTGGTGAATTACGGTCTGATCGGCACTATCGTAAGAACACCCTTATGATCGGTCACATCCACATCCATGCCGTAGACGCTCTTTATCAGTTCCGGAGTGATTATTTCAGGGCCGCCGACGGCCTCGATACGTCCCGCCTTCATGAAGATGAACGTATCGGAATAGAAGGCTGCGAGATTGATGTCGTGCATCGTCATTATCGTGCACATGCTGCGATCCTTCACGGCATCCATGATGCTCCTCATGGTCATATGCTGGTTCGCAATGTCCAGATTATTGGTGGGCTCGTCCAGGATGAGGATGTCGGGCTGCTGCACCATCGCCCTTGCGATCTGGACCTTCTGGTACTCCCCTCCGCTTATGCGATCAGTACGTTTCATGGACATACCCAGCAGACCCAGCGACTCCAGAACGTCGCGGGTGATCTCGATGTCCTCCTTCGATGTCCCCCACTCCATGTACGGACGCCTTCCGATCAGTGCGGCATCGAAAACCGTGTTCCCTGTGGGCGGACTGCTTTGCGGCACGAAGCCGATATGCCTGGCCAATTCCCTGTTGGACATGGAGAAGATCTCCCTGCCTTCCAATGTTATGCTGCCGGATGTTGGCTTGTGCACGGCACAGAGACAGCGGAGCAGGGTGGTCTTGCCTACCCCGTTCGGTCCGAGGATGGATATGACCGAATTGCGTTCGCATCCGAAGGATATGTCATGCAGTATCTCCGCATCGTTGTAACTGAAGCACAGGTCATTGACGGATAACATCATGAGACCTCCCATGTTATCACACGCATGCGGTTCTCAAGTTCCAGATGGACCGTTCCGTCACATAGGAAGGGATCGATGACGTCCATCACGGCCTCCCCCACATCCCCGATGCCATGCAGGACGAATGATTTCCTTTCCCTCGCCATGAACGTCTCCAAGGGGACATCCAGGACGACATCGGTATCGTACATCCTTACGGTGTGTCCGCGTCCCATCCGTCTGAGGTTCTCGGAAGCTATGCTCTTCTTACGGCCATCATAGGAATAATCATAACCAAGATTGTGCCAGATCTCTGCATTCAGGTCATCGAGAGCGTTCCTATACCACATGGCATGACAGCACGGGCCGTTGGAATGCGACTCCATCAGCCTCAATCCCTCCAAAGAAGCTGTCCCGGGACATAATGTGCTTATGACCAAATCGAACCTCTTGTCAGAAGTGAACCTGGAGAAATCCGACTGTACACATGTGATATTGTCCAGACCCTCGGCGGAAGAACGCTCGGAGAGTCTCTCGATCATTTTAGGCGACGAATCCACACAGGATACGCTTTGCACCTTGCGGGCAAGAGGGATGGAATAGGTCCCGGGTCCGCATCCGAATTCCAATACGCGGCTGACATTATTGATGAGACCGTCATCCATAAGGTCTGCCACCACCCGTTCAGGTATGTCGCCCTGAAGAACATCTCCCATGTAGATGTGGGCATAATCATCCCAGAATCTCATGCTCGCATCAGCACTGAATCCCTGACCCACGAAAGGATGCACGCTCACAGCATCGCCCCCTTCTTCCTGTATCCGTGTATCAGCAGGAACAGGAAGAGCGGCCCTCCGAGGAAGGACGTGATGATACCCACAGGGAGAGTGAACTCGAATGCGCTCTGACCTATACAGTCGGCCACCAGGAGGATGATGGCACCCAGCAGCATCGAACCGGGCAGGAGAAAACGGTGATCGTTCCCTATCAACAGCCTTATCATGTGCGGACCGAGCAATCCTATGAACGCTATGATGCCCATGAACGATACGATTGTCGCCGTCATCATCGCTGATAACACAAGCATGACGATGCGCGTACGATTGACATTCACACCGAGCGAGCGGGCCACATCCGCTCCGTTGTCAAGTGCGTTGAGGTCCCATCTCCTCCAGAAGAAATACAAACAGATGACAAGGACCACGATGGCGATCAGTCTGAGCTCGTCCCATGTAGGCTTACCAAGCGAACCGAATTGCCAGAATACAATGGTCGATAGGGCATAATCGTTGTAGATGTACTGCAGGGCGCTTATCCCTGCGGCGAAGATCGAACTTAATGCCACTCCCGCAAGGACCATCGTCTCCGGACTGACCCTGGTGACCTTCACCAATGCGATTATTATGACGGTACCGATCATCGCGGAGATGAAGGCGCATATGGTCACGAGATAAGGGTTGTTGATGATTATTGTAGGGGCACTCTGACCTATTATGGCGCCGCCCCCGATGACTATGCCCAAGGAGGCCCCGAAGGCCGCTGCATTGGATATACCCAGCGTGTACGGGGACCCCAAGGGATTGCGGAGGACGCACTGCATCACTACACCGGCGGCACCGAGACCGAATCCGGCAAGGACCCCTGCTGCCATCCTTGGCATGTAGAGCTCCCACACCAGTATGACATGGGACCTCTTGTTGGCAGGATCGTCCTTGTCGATCAGTACATGCAGCACCTCCTCCAAGGTCATCGAACCCAGATCCAGAGTGAGAGTGACCACTACGGCCACGGATACCGCGACGGCCAGTATGACGATCTTGAGGATGTTGCGCCTCGTGGAACGCCTGTACTGCTCCATCCCGTCCGATTCCGTTATGCTCTCACTCTTGGATCCTGACAATCTACCGCCTCAGTTGAATACCAGCGTGCCGTCATCGTTGACGGTGATGGATCCGTGCGTGGCATTGCCCCTTACAATAGAGTACACCTGGCTCATATCGTCGTAGATGGTCGTATTCTCCGCAGGGGGATCCACCTTTTTGGACACGATCTCTATACGGTTGGAGATGTCGGTTCCGAGGAATGCCTCGTGAACGGCCTTCACCTTCTCCTGCAATTCATCATCAGAGAGCAGTCCGTAGGCATCGTGCAGCATCTGGTATGCACAGATCAGGACATCCTCGTAGTTGATACCGGTCCATATGTACGGATACGAGATGTAGGCCTCGTGACCCGAAAACAGCTTCAGTATACCTACAGAGGTGTTGTCGCCGGCGACCTTGAAGATACCGGTGGCATCCAGGAACAGTACCGTATCCTCGCTCATCAGACCGTTGATCTTGTCTGCGGAGAACACGTCAACACCCGATTCCTCGGTCGTCTGCTCGTTCGCCAGGATGTTGGTGATGTTTGCAAGCTCGAAGGGTATGAAGTAAGGTGCAGATGAATCCGCTCCGTGTGCCCCGTTGTATGCGAGACAGCCGACATATCCGGTCTTCTTCTGCGTGACCGCAGAGGCTATGCTCCTGATGTCCTTTACGATATCGTTGAAGGCCTCCCTTATCTCCTGGCCTCTCGTATAATCACCGAATGTCTTCGCCAGAACATTGATCTGCTTGTCGAGGTCATCCGTTATCTCGAACGTTTGGGGTTTGAGGAATGAATAGATGTAACCGATGTGCACTATGTGCAGGTTCGCGGACCTGAGCGCATCCATCTGTTTCTTGTATTCCGTCTCGAATCCCATGGGGACGACCACGACGGCGGGGTTGAGGTCTATTATCGTACCTACGTCCTCATCCGTGATAGCGCAGTTGCTCTTTCCGTTGGCAAGCCCTCCGGGATTGGCGTTGAGCGCCTGGGTCTTTCCGACGTACATGAACGCTTTTGCCATGTAGTTGGATGTGTCATTGAGATCGACCATTACGCACTTGTCGGCGAATCCGAAGTATGTGACCCACCTGAAGGTATCCTGTCCGATCGCAACTATGCCGTTGCTGAAATCGCTGACGGTGGTGACATCGTAGCCTGCGAAGTCCTTGAGGTCCGCAGGGATGTTGCCGTGGTTGTTGGTGTGGAATGTCAGCGACCCGTCATCGGCAACATTGATGGCGGCGTGTGTCGGGTTGCCCCTTACCACAGAGTACACCTGGCTCATATCGTCATATATCGTGGTGCCTGCCGTAGGGGGCTCTACCTTCTTTGATACGGTCTCGATACGGTTGGAGATCTCGGAACCGAGGAAGGCCTTATGGACATTGTTCATCTTCTCCTGGAACTCGTTGTCCGTCAGGAGGTAGTAGGTGTCATGAAGGATCTGATACGCACAGATGAGGACATCCTCGTAGTTGATTCCCGTCCATATGTACGGGTATGATACGTATGCCTCATGACCGGAGAACAGCTTCAGTATCCCTATCGATGTGTTATCACCGGCGACCTTGAAGATACCGGTGGCATCCAGGAACAGGACGGTATCCTCCTTCATCAGACCATTGATCTTATCGGCAGAATACACATCCACGCCCGATTCCTCGGATGTATGCTCGTTAGCCAAGATATTCGTCACATTGGCAAGTTCGAAGGGTATAAAGTAGGGTGCGGATGAATCCGCTCCGTGTGCCCCGTTGTATGCGAGACAGCCGACGTATCCGGTCTTCTTCTGCGTTACCTTCGAGGCGATGTTCCTGATATCCTTGACGATATCGATGAAGGCCTTCTTGAGCTCGACTCCGCGATCCTCCTTACAGAACGTCTTGGAAAGGATGTTGATTTGCTTATCCAGATCCTCAGTCATGTTGAACGTCTGAGGCTCGAGGAACGAATAGATGTAACCGATGTGCACTATGTGCAGGTTTGCGAGCCTGAGTGCATCCATCTGCTTCTTGTACTCCGTCTCGAATCCCACAGGGACAACGATGACGGAGGGATTGAGATCGATTATCTTTCCAACATCCTCATCGGTGATGGCGCAGTTGCTCTTTCCGTTTGCCAGACCGCTGGGGTTGGCATTGAGCGCCTGGGTCTTTCCGACGTACATGAACGCTTTTGCCATGTAGTTGGATGTGTCATTGAGATCGACCATGACACATTTGTCAGCGAGTCCGAAGTACGTGACCCACCTGAACGTGTCCTGTCCGATGGCCACTATCCCATTGTTAAGGTCGCTGACGGGAGTGACGTCATAGCCTGCGAAATCTTTCATTGGTACATCAGGTATAATCGGCGAATCCGAATTGTTTCCGTTGTTCTGATTCACAATGATGACTATACCTGCGACTGCGACGACAGCAACTACGGCTACCGCCAAAATCATCATCTGGGCTTTCTTGTCCATAACCATGCTAGCATATGTAAGTATTAAAAATTACTTATTCGTGTTACTAATCTGGGTTATAATTTCTGAATAATAACTAACGATTTCCCAATGAGCACAACTATACTCTGAGATTAAGGCCTCTTCCTCGGGCGGCCGCGCGGGTTCTTCACTGTGATGATCTTGGGAAGGAGTCCGAGATCCGTCAGGATCTCTGTGTCCTTCACGGTAAGCCTGATGAGCTTCCACCCGTCATCTATCCTGACCTTCTTGGCACGCTCAAGGACCTTCATGCTCTTGCTGTAGCTGAGATCTTCAAGTGTCGAGGCGGAATCGAACTTCCTTACGATCCTGCTGCTCATTATAGTGGAAAGGAAACAGATGAACTCTGAAGAGATGACAGAATAATCGGAATGCATCGCTGTTC
The DNA here is from genome assembly GCA_017455785.1 of Candidatus Methanomethylophilaceae archaeon. GTDB lineage: Archaea > Thermoplasmatota > Thermoplasmata > Methanomassiliicoccales > Methanomethylophilaceae > Methanarcanum. The sequence continues at coordinate 608 of JAFSYZ010000234.1, read as the reverse complement.
ACGACGGTCCCGCCCTGGTAGGCCACCATATAGGCGCGGCCCTCGATGGTGACGGTACCCTTGTTCAGGAAGACGGCATTCTCGGTCATTACCGTGAACGTTCCGCTGGATCCACTGCTGTCGTCGCTGTTCCTCAGTGTGATGTTGCCTTCGTTGATGACGGTCCTCTTACCGACACCTTCCTGGTTTACGAGGCCGATCCCGGTGCTGGGGTTGGTGAAGATGTTCACGTTGTCCGGTATCGTGATGCTCTCGGTGAGGAAGATGGGTGACGTGAGAATGATGTCGAAAGTATTCTCGGGGCGACTTTGGCTTCGTTCATCGCGTTCTTGAATTGCTCGAAATCGTTGACGTAGATGTCACGGGCCCCTACTCCTGAGGAGTTGCCCGATTCGATCAATGCGAAAGCGGACACGAGTGCCATCGCCGTTACGACAAGAATCGCCAGTAACTTGGTCCTGATCTTATGGATCATATGATTTCCCTCTTATCGGTCCATCCGGATGATTCTGTTATATGGACCTCTCTTATCTGCAATGTGTGACTGTTCATGGTTTAATGAGACTTGTTGCGTGCATCTTAAGGGTTGGTTGACAGGGGCGGACTGT
>JAFSYZ010000233.1 GCA_017455785.1 Candidatus Methanomethylophilaceae archaeon | reverse complement strand
CCGTAATCGGTCCATTCCAACATCAGAACGGTGTACCTGTCCGAGCGTAAGCTCGGTCAGGCACCAACTGTCAATTGGGCCAGAACAATCAAATTAAGGGCAATGTGACGAGGTCAGGTTGTAAAAATGACCTTACAAGATCCACCGTCATATCCGTCCAGGAATCTGGACGGGCCAAATCTCCGAACCTCTTGTTAGAGGGCGGTCGACGGATGCTTTCTAGGTATCCGTTTTCATTTGGTCAACTTCCTCATCCCCCAGGGGGTATATAGTCGAATCGAAAGAGGAATTATCTTTACGATTAGAGTCGAAACGTTTGATTATCTTATGTTAGAGGATGGTTCGTCAACATCTTTGACATCGTCACCACAGTAAATGTTACAAATGCTGGTTGGAGAGAATGATAGAATGGAGCCACCTGAGGAATTCGAATCCCCGACCTGCTGATTACAAGTCAGCCGCACTACCGGGCTATGCAAAGGTGGCGTTGCGATTCTTCCGAATACTGGTATACTTTTTAACCTTTCCTATCCTGGAAGGAAAACAAGTGTTTCGAAGAAGATGTTCCTGACACGTCAGTTTATAATATTTTTTATTGATGTGTAGAAATCATTAAATACGTATCGATGAAAAAATCACAGTCTTTATATTATATGTCAAATTACCCGAAAAACATAACAGTACAACTGTTGAGGTGAATTAAATGGCATTCAACAAGGGCGACATCGTTCGCATTGACTACAACGCTTACATCGCAGACATCGACAGGCTCTACGACACAACATCCGAATCCGCGGCCAAGGACGCTGGACTCTACAACGAGAAGTACAAGTATGCACCCATGGCATACATCGTCGGATCCGGCAAGCTCTTCAAGGCATTGGATGATGCAATCACGAACGCAGAGATCGGCAAGGAGGAGACCGTTGAGATCGAGTCCGCCGATGGAGCAGGTCCCAGGGACCCCAAGCTCGTCGAGGTCTACCCCATCAGGGAGTTCTACAAGCAGGAGATCAACCCCGTTCCCGGACTCGAGGTCAGGCTCGGAAACAAGACCGGTATCGTCATGTCCGCAGGAGCTGGACGTGTCAAGGTCGATTTCAACAACCCCCTCGCAGGAAAGGACCTCAGGTACACCTTCACTGTAACAGATGTCGTGAAGGACGATGAGTCCAAGGCCGAAGCGATCGTAGAGATGAACTTCGGTACATCCGACGGATTCAACTTCAAGATCGACAGCGACAAGGTCTCCGTATACCTGCCCGACATCGTCAAGTTCAGTCAGGAGTGGCCCATGCTCAGGTTCAGGATCGTCGATGACCTCAGGAACGCCTTCGGTGTCGACACCGTCGAGCTCATCGAGGTCTGGTCCAGGGCACCTGCAGCGGATGTCTCCAAGAAAGAAGTTGAGAAAGAGGAGTGATTCTTCACTCCTCAATCCAAACCCTTTTATCCCAAACCCATTATCCACATCTAAGGACGAGTGGCCTAGCTTGGATATGGCGACAGCCTCCTAAGCTGTAAGCCGGGGGTTCGAATCCCCCCTCGTCCGCCATACACTTCTTGAATTATTCCCGAATCGATTGTTCATTGATTGAAAAAGGAGTAAGGTTCCTGCCTTTTTCAGGCAGGGAGGATTGGTTTCATCTGATGAGCTGTTTGATCCATCTTCTTTCTTTCAGTGAGATCTTGCCGTCAACGGCGCAGATCATCAGGCAGACCAGGATTATGTCCCTCCTGAGATCCAGAGAAACCTCTCCGAGCACATCCACCATCAGGTCGACGGTGTCCTTGTAGTCCTTCGCCTTGTTCAGTCCTGCGGCCTTGAAGATCTGAACGGCCTCCTCATAGGAGACCTCCTTGCCTGCAAGTGAATCGAACATGGGCTTCATGATCGCGTATTCCTCAGGTGCGAGTTTTCCGTCAGCAGCAATGGAACACAGGATGAAGTTGAAGTAGATGGTCAGTCCATCGATCCCGCTCTTTGTTATCAAGGACAGTGCCTTGATGATGACGGCCGATTTCTCGGCGATCAATCTGTTGTATGTCTCAGGGTCGAGGTTCTCGACCTCTTTACAGAGTTTCTCGAATTCGAACATCGAGTCGTAATGTAGGTACGGGATATTATAGGATTGTCGCACCCAGTACTGATGCTACTGATTACAGTGATTGTCTGGCCGGATCACTTCTTCTTAAAGTTGATCCTGTCGAAGTTACCCTCGTAATCCGAAGCTATCATGAATGCCATCAGGGGCAGTGAGAATCTGAACAGTTTCCAGAACACATCCGCACCCTCGATTGGTACCTTATCGACGATCAGTGTGATGGTGTATGCCGCAGCAAGGATGAAGATCAACGCTGCCAACAATTCCGCATCCCTCTCGTCAGCGAGTTTCTGGTGCAGGATGAAAGTGAACACCAGGATAGCAATCAGGAGGCCGATGGCCACACCGCTGATGACGCCGTGCAACGCCAATATGTTGGCTGCGACCGTGATGAAGTACATGAACAGTACGCCTCTGAAGTGGATCTTACCGGTCTTCTTCCAGCCGACCGTAGCATAGAGTGCTAGGATTCCGAACGTCAGAAGTGTCATGATGTGCATGAAGGCGTTGGCGAAGAGGTCCTTCCCTTCGAGACCGGATTGGGCCAGTATGTAGTACAGGTTGAATGCCTCACATATGGCACCGATTGCTATCAATGTCAATTGGATGATGAGCATCCCTGTGATACCTTTGCTTACTTCGGACAGTCTTCCAGCGTCCATGTTATCAGCACCCTATCTACTATCGCAGATATTAAGGATTCTCATGATCAGATGTGGTACATACAGGAAGTCTGGTACTTTGGTTCGCACGTCATGTTGACGCCCAACCTTCTGTAGGTGGCTTCGTTTATACCGTTGGGGATGATCGACAGGTGGACCTCGCATCCTCTCAGTTCTTTAACCTTCTCCAGCGCCTTGGCGGCATTGGCATCCTTGTTGGCGTATATGGATAGTGCGATGAGGACGTCATCTATGGTCAGCGTGCAGTTCTTCTCGCCGAAGGATTCCTTCATCCTTTGTACAGGTTCGATGAATTCCGGGGCTATCAGTTTGATCTCGTCAGGGATGCCTGCAAGCTCCTTGATGGCATTGAGTATCAGTGCCGGTGATGCTCCCAGGAGTTTTCCTGCCTTGCCTGTGACTATCTTACCGTCAGGAAGTTCCATGGCGGCCACTGGCACATTAATCGTCTGGGACATTTCCCTGACCTTTTTAAGGACCTTCCTGTCCTCCTCCTTCAATCCTAACTGATTCATCAGGACATCCAGTTTTGTGACGATGTCGTCAGAGGCCACACCCTGTTTCCTGGCACGCTGTGCGTTGAGGTAGCGTCTGATGATCTCCTCCTTCGCGGCGGCCTGGACTGCTTCATCATCGATGATGCAGTTACCAGCCATGTTCACGCCCATGTCCGTGGGTGACTTGTAGGGCGATTCTCCCATAATCTTTTGGAGCATCGCATTCAGGACTGGGAACACATCAACGTCCCTGTTGTAGTTGACGGCCATCTTGCCGTATGCATCCATGTGGAAAGGATCGATCATGTTCCTGTCGTTCAGGTCTGCGGTAGCAGCTTCGTAGGCAATATTCACTGGGTGTGTCAACGGAAGGTTCCAGACCGGGAATGTTTCGAATTTGGCATAGCCAGCCTTCACACCGTTCTTGTTCTCATGATACAGTTGTGACAGGCAGACGGCCATCTTACCGCTCCCTGGACCGGGTGCTGTGACGACCACCAAGGGTTTTGTGGTCTTGACAAATTCATCTTTCCCGTAACCGTCATCGCTGACGATCAGGGGTATGTTGGCAGGATATCCTTCTATTGCGAAATGGTGGTACACGGGGATGCCTTGTTCCTTCATTCTTCTCTCGAATACCTTGGCCGCACGCTGGTCTGCATACTGGGTAAGAACAACTGCACACACCGATATTCCGCGTTCCTTGAAGGAATCTATGAGTCTCATCACCTCAAGGTCGTATGTAATCCCAAGGTCTCCGCGCACTTTGTTCTTCTCTATATCATTGGAATTGATGGTGACTATCGCCTCGGCCTGGTCCTTGAGCTGCATTAGCATCGAGATCTTACTGTCCGGCCTGAATCCCGGCAATACCCTGGATGCGTGATAGTCATCGAACAATTTCCCGCCGAATTCAAGGTACAGCTTGCCGCCGAACTTCTTGATACGTTCCTTAATGTGCTCAGACTGTGTCTTGAGGTATAAATCGTTGTCAAACCCGTATTTCAAGGAACTCATCCCTACGGG
>JAFSYZ010000045.1 GCA_017455785.1 Candidatus Methanomethylophilaceae archaeon | reverse complement strand
TCGGGATCATGGAGCGTACTGTGTACTTCCTCAGAAGGTCCAGTGCGTGTACCGCTCTGTCAGGTGTCGGGTATGTGGGAAGACCTCCTGCCCTTGTGATGGCAGCTGCCCTCGCACACTTAGTACCTCCTGCCCAGCAGACCGCGATGGGGACCTTGATCTCTTTCTTGATCTTGACCAGATTCTCTGCGACCGCTTCAAGATCCGCTGTGTCGAGGGGCGAACCCATGACCACGAGTCCTCCGACCGACGGATCCTCCTGCACGATCTTGATGGTCTTCTCGAAGTATTCCGCCTTGGCATCTCCCCTCACGTCTATGGGGTTGGTGACACCTGCTACGGTGGGGACCTCCGTCCTTATCCTCTGGATGGTCGCTTCGGAGAGTTTTGCTGCACCGATGTACTTCGCATTGAATGCCGCATCGGCGGACATGACTCCGAGTCCTCCGGCGTTGGTTATGATTCCAATCCTGTCCTTGTCCATGCTCCTGAAGGCGTTGAACATACCGAAGGCATCGAACAGCTCATCAAGGTCCTTGGCCCTTATGATGTTCAGTTTCTTGAATACGACATCGTTCACAGCATCGGATCCGGCGATGGAACCTGTGTGTGATGATGCGGCCGCACCGCCTGCTGCTGTGGAACCCGCCTTGAAGATGATGATCGGTTTCTTGGTTTTCATGGTGCTGATGGAGTCCACGAACCTCTGTCCGTTGGAGATTCCCTCGCAGTACATTCCGATGACCTTGGTATCCTCATCCTCTGAAAGGGCGTGGAACAGGTCAGCCTCATCTACATCGCACTTGTTACCGAATGTGATGAACTTAGCGATTCCAACTCCCGATTCATACGCCCAGTCGAGCATCGATGAACCGACTGCACCTGACTGTGACAGGATGGAGATGTTACCGACCTTGGGCATGAGCTTTGCGAATGTGACATTGACCTTGTGCTTGGGGTCCATGTTACCGAAGCAGTTCGGACCGAGGATCCTTATGCCGTACTCCTTGGCCTTGGCTACAAGCTGCTTCTCGAGTTCAGCTCCCTCGGGGCTGTCCTCCTTGAATCCTGCCGTGAGGATGGTGGCGTTCTTTATGCCTGCGTCCCTGAGGTTGTCCATCTCGGGGATGATGAATGTGTTCTTGATACTGATGACGGCAAGGTCGACGGGCTTTCCGATGTCCTTGACACTCTTGTAAGACTTTAGGCCCTGTATGTCCTCACCCTTCGGGTTGACGGGATAGATCTTCGTCTTGTCGAAACCAGCATTAATGAGGTTCAGAACGAGCATACCACCTATCTTGGTGACATCGTTGGATGCACCAATGATTGCGATTGACTCTGGGTCGATGAATCCTTTCATAGCCGTGGTATCTTACTATACTTTATTAAGGGTTGGCAGACAATCGTCGAATGGTCATCGAATATCGTATCGTTGTAACAGATGTAACGTTGAGGATTCCAAATAATCGGGTCCTCATTGGTCGTCTGGATGCACATGGATGGGGATCGTAGGATTATGGCGATGCTGCATATAGCGGCGGACTACGGGGATGCAGACGCCTGCAGGGAATTGGGAAAGGTCTACCATGATGGTGAGGAGATCAGGATCGATCACCTTAAGGCTGTGAGATATCTCAGGAAGGCATCGGAAGAAGGTGATGCGAATGCACAGTATCTGCTTGGTATGATGTACATGAACGGCACGATGGTACGTATCGATCTGCCGTCAGCGTACATGCTGCTGAGACAATCATCAATATCGGGGAACGTCAATGCATTGTACCAGCTGGGTATGATGTATCTCAACGGTACGTATGTGAGAAGGAGCGAGATGTCCGCCTATCAATGTTTCCGGAGATGTTCCGAACTCGGCATGAGGGAGGCGGACTATATGATCGAGAATTTCAGTTCTCTATCTCGTCCTTAGACACCAGTGTGCATTCCTCGTTGATGAACCTGAACGTCTCGTCCATGGATGAACGGCAGAATTCCAATGCCTTCTTCGGATCACTGCACATGGAGCATGCGGATGCGCACATATACACCAGGCTGTTGCTTACTTCGGTGTAGGCATCCATCCTCTCATCTTCAGTGTCTCCACCGAATTCCTCAAGGTGCGAGTTGATGACGTCCTCGAGGAATCCCTGTGCATCCAAGAAGAGATCCAACCACTCGTCATCATCAAGGACTGGCTCTTTGAAATCATAGGGTTCGATCTTCCTTCCTTCGGCCTCAGGAGCGAGTTCGACGATGTTGCCGATGATCTCCTTGTCGGAAGAGATCGCTTCCTCCGGTTCGGCGGCATCCGCGCAATCCAATGCGGCCGCCATGGTAACATACAGGATTATCTTCCCGACTGAGGGCTCGAAGCCAAGGAGCTCCTTTATGTTGTCATCCGCTGCGCGAAGCCTCTCGTTGAATTCTTCTATTGTAAGTTCGTCCATGTTATCACGTCAAAGTGTGTATCTTCTTATATTCTCTATCGCGGCATTGGTGGGCGGTTCCATGTGGTCGGTACCGACAGGGCATACCGCGATACATCTGCCGCAGGGCGATATCCCCATCCTGTTCAGTCTGTCGGAATTGTTGGTACATGCGACCTTGTCGACCCTCGAGATCGGATAGATGTCATCGCCTATCGCTTTCACCGGACATTGGTCCCTGCATCTCATGCATCTGATGCATAACTGTCTGTCCATAGGTTTTCCTGATGGAAGTTCCGCATCCGTCAGGATCGTAGTGAATCTGATCCTGGGCCCATATCTCTCGGTGAGGATGGTGTTGTTGACACCGAATGTGCCCAACCCTGCAAGATAAGCGGCATGTTTGTGGGAGAAGAACGACGTAGGTTCCTTCAGCAGACCCTTCATCCCATGATATCCATCTCTGGGGATGAATGCTGCCTTGTGCCCCATCATCTCCAACGCCATGACGATACGTTGGGCGGAATCGTCTAGGATCGCGTTGGTGACCTTGTAGAGTTCCCTGTAGTAGATGGACGGTGCGGTCCTAATGATACTCTCCTGAATCGGAACACCGATGACTATGGCCGACATCGATTCGGGCATTATCGACTTCGGTCTCCTTTCCACAGGTACCGTGGAACTGACCATCGGGTCCGTGTCCCAAAGGCCGATGGATGCGATGCCCATTACGGGTATGTTGAGTCCCGCGACTATGTCCTTCAGTCTGTCCAGGTCAGTCATCGGATATGAATGGCATCATGCCTAAAAAGAGGTGGTATGATGAGAATACATCGATGTCTCAGAAAATCCGAT
>JAFSYZ010000232.1 GCA_017455785.1 Candidatus Methanomethylophilaceae archaeon | reverse complement strand
GATGATGATCACCGTCATGCCCGTCGGAGACTGTGCGACAGATACGGCTGCGAATGGCCTGCGACCATGGTACCCATACTCAGGGGTACGTTCTGTATCCTCATGATCATACTGGCCATAGCACTGTTGTGCACTCTGTCGGTCAAGAACAAGATCGTGAAGAAGTGACAATCCGTAAATACGGCATGGATATGTGAGGTCCCATGAGGAAAGGACCGCTGTTCGTACTGATACTGCTGCTCAGCATGTTCGGTCCGTTGTCCACGGACATGTACCTTTCCGGTCTTCCGCAGATGGTGGAGGACTTCGGCACCACTGAGTCGATCATGAACATGTCGCTCTACATGTTCATGCTGGTACTTTCGTTCAGCCTTCTCTTCCTGGGTCCGATCAGCGACAAGTACGGGAGGAGGAAGGTGCTGCTCATCACCATGGCCATCTATGTGGCCTCCAACGCGGCCTGCATCTTCGTAGACGACATTTGGGTGTTCATTGCGCTCAGGATGATCCAGGCGTTCGGAAGCGCCGGGGCACTGGTCAGCGCATTCGCGCTGGTGAAGGATTGCTTCGAGGGAAGGGAAAGAGGAAAGGTGCTGTCGATAGTCGCCATACTTGGGATACTGGGTCCGATCATGTCACCGGTCATCGGCACGCTGCTGATCAATGCCTTCGGATGGCATTCCACCTTCACTGCACCCGCCGCCGTTGCCGCATTATGCATGATCCTCGCCGTGATGCTCCCTCCGTCGTTGCCCCAGGAGAGACTGGAAGGAAGCGTGGTACAGGCCGTGTCGAGATTGTCCGTGATCATCAGGGACAGGGGATTCACCATGTTCATGCTGATGATCTGCATCTTCGTCGCTTCGCAGCTCGCCTATATCTCGGTGTCATCATATATCTATCAGGAGAGGTTCGGATTATCCACGACTGAGTACAGTCTGGCACTTGGTGCCGCGTGCGTCCTCGCACTGGTCCTCTCGACGATCGTCAGGCGCATCCCCATGCGCAACCTGACGATGGTGAAGGTCGTCTATATCATGGGACTGATCAGCCTGCTGATGATGACTTTCGTCGCAGAGAATGCTTGGTGGCTGTTCATGCTGTCCATCGTACCGTGCTGCGCCAACACCATCATCGCACGTTCGTTCGGTTTCGAACTCCTGATGAACCATCACGCCGGGGACAACGGTTCCGTCTCCTCGGTGCTCAACTTCAACACGTTCATCTTCGCTTTCATCGGGATGGTCATCGCATCATCGTTCCCGAAGGACATGTTCATCTACGGCATCGCATCGGTGCTTCTGTTCTCATGCACGGTATTCACCGTGATGTGGATCCTATTGAAAAGAGCGGATTATCCCGTGAAGGACCTTAAATCGTGACCCGATGTCCTCGACGGAACCAACGGAAGCAAGAGCGTCATCGGATGGTCGCTGGACGCCAACGGCTCGGTCACGTCATTCAAGACGTTCACCGAGGGTCTGGCCGGCAGGGCGGATGCCACCGGAACTGTCAACCTCTACGCCGTCTGGGCCGAAGGACTGTGCACCGTGACCATCGATCTCACGGGCATCACCGTCAGTGAGGTCCCGGCGGGATGGGTCGATGCAGGCAACGGAAAGTACTCCACCACCGTGGAATACGGATCCTCGATGAAGGAGGTCATGTCCGGATGGGAGAAGGTATCCCTGACCAAGGACGGATTCACCTTCAACGGATGGAACTACGGAAGCGGAACCGTCGTCGGCAATGCGGAAGTCGAGCCTACATTCGAGAAGGTCAACATGTCCATCGCCTACATCTTCGGCGGTGCCGTTGCAGCGGTGGTGGTCGGCATCATCATCGTGTCGAGGTTCAAGTTCTGAGCCTAATGAGGGGCTAACGCCCCTCCCTTAATCCGTTTGATACGCGCCCGTGACAGCGGTCACTGTTGGACCGGGATCCGTCGCCGATATCCTGTAGGTTCGGGCATCCGTATTTCAACACTCCTTTCGAGACGAACCCCGCTTCGTTTCTGCGATCATAGGGGATGGCAATGGTCAATGATGGTGGGGTGAAGATTATGAAATAAAAGGGGAAAGGAAGGGGTTTGGAATGATGCACATCGCTGTGCATCGGTCTCTCTCGGTTCACGATCACCTCTTCTTGATCATGATGACCGCAAATGCAACGACTGCAACTGCAAGTACTCCTATGATCACGTAGAAGATGACGTTGTTTCCGCCTGGGGAGGGACTGCCCATGTAGACTGTGGCCGAAGCAGATTCTGTGGCGGACTCGGCATTGGGGTATGAATCACTGATGGTTCCGATTCCCTCGAGGAATGACTTCATCCCAGCGTCACTCTGGATCGATGTTGAGGTTGAGGGAACCTCATCAGGGCCGTAAAGTGTCGGAGCGGTATTGTAGTAGTAATGCATAGGAGTTGCTTCTTCGTCGTAATTGCCGAGGTAGTCCTTTGCATCCCTGTATGAGAACATTACAGTGTCATCG
>JAFSYZ010000231.1 GCA_017455785.1 Candidatus Methanomethylophilaceae archaeon | reverse complement strand
TATCAGGAATCCCATGACTATTTGGACGATACCGGCACATATGTCACCGGGCTGTGTGTTCTCTATCCCTATGTAGAAGAACACGACGCAGAGTCCGTAGATGCCCAGGAGTATGATGATCGCTGCAAGGATGAAAGGAAGCTTCCCCTTGATGATAGCGATGCATTCTCTAACCTTCACATCGAACGACATGTCCCATGCATCGACTTAGGTGTATTTAACATCAGTAAGGCACCCTACTGTGTTCCCCTGATTCCCTGGTTCTGTCTGGGCTGAGAGAATGTCTGAAACAAGTCCGTATCGGATACGGATGGACATCTCACGTGCTCTGAGCACCTTCATCCTTCTTTTCCTGGACGGCTGAACCCACACTTATCATGACGACGGATAGGATCATCATCAGTATACCTATCATATCCAGTATGCCGATCGGTTCGTTGAAGTACAGGACACCCACCAATGTGGCGAACACCACCTCCGTGACGGATATCACCGATACCGTCAGCGCACCGAGGTATTTGACGGCCCATGCCGTGATGTAATACGGGACCAGCGTCATTAATATGCCCAGGATCAGCGAGTTGACGAGAACGGACGTGTCCGACATGGATGACACCACTTTAGGCACATCCGTGAAGAAAATCGAGATGATCATGGCGGTGGCCATCATGTAGAACATGTATTTCGCGGCATCGTATCCCTTGGTGATGCTGACATCACTGCCGATATAGAACATACCCAGAAAGAATCCTGATGATAAGGCGAACAGTACGCCCGCCGGATCCAATGATGTACCGGTAAGGGCCGCCCATGACATCAGGACGCATCCGAACGAACCCACCATTATGGCGATCAGCGCCCTCTTGGAGACCTTCTGCCTCAGAAGGAAGTACGATACTATCATGACGAAATACGGTGCGGTGTTCTGCAGAACCGTTGCCAGCGACACACTGGTGTAATCCAACGCCGTGAAGTACGTGTAATCTGTCAGAAACTTGAACAGACCGAACAGCAACAGGAACGGAAGATCCTTAAGTTTGACAGTGAAGAAGTGACGGGTGATGAGCATCATCAACGTGATCGTCGCGGTGGCCACGAAAAGTCTGATGAAGGTCACATCGAAGGATGACAACCCTGAATCCGTTAGGCTGCGCTTGCAGATTGCGATGCAACCGAACAGCGCCATGCTGACCAGCAGCAGAATCAGGGCCAGCCTCCTCATATCCATACAATCGGTTACGCCGACCACCTTAATAAATGGGTATGGGACGCTGTAACAATACGATTTTAATCAATAACAGAATCTAGGTGCATGCAACCGAAAGCGCTCATACCTGTAATAGCAGTGATAGCGGTCGTAGCCATAATAGTCTGCGCCGTTGCCGTGAACAACGGTAACAGCAACAACAACGAACCGGAAAGGATCGGTATCATCGGTGCCATGGATCCAGAGGTGTCGGTCATCAAGGAAGCGATGACGGTAGATTACACAAAAGAAGTAGCCGGCATGGATTTCTTCATCGGTAAACTGCACGGACACGATGTCGTCGTAGTGCAATGCGGCATAGGAAAGGTCAATGCAGGTGTGTGCGCTCAAACCCTTATTTCTGATTTCAATGTCAAATCCGTCATCAACACCGGTGTCGCCGGTTCACTGGACGACAGATTGGAAATCGGTAACTATGTCGTGTCCAAGGATGCCGTACAGCACGATTTCGATCTCACGCCTATAGGATACCCGAAGGGAGAGATCCCATATACCGGACTGTATGCGTTCGAAGCGGATAAGACACTTATAGCCAAGGCCGAGAATGCCATCAGGGAATGCATCGGTGCCATATTCCTGGAAGGAAGGGTGTGCTCGGGAGACCAGTTCATAAGTTCCCACGAACAGAAGGAACGTATCCTCAACGATTTCGGCGGATTGTGTGCTGAGATGGAAGGCGGTTCCATAGCCCATGTTTGCCATCTCAACAAAACGCCGTTCGTGATAATCAGGGCCATGTCCGACAAGGCGGACGGTTCCGCACCCGAGGATTACGAGGAATTCTCCCAGAAGATAGCGAAACAGTGTGCACAGATGGTCATCTACATGATAGACCACTTCGACGACCCGATAGATGTCTGAACAGCTATGATGAGTGGAAAGCACTAATATTGCGCTAGACGTTCATTCGGACGTTGAACACGATAACCTATTGCTCCGACACGCGTTGGCTTGATCCCCAATCGATATACGATGCAGCCTACGGCAGCCTTCCTCGGTACAGACGTGAGAAGGTGGACGGATTCGTATTCATGAAGGACAAGAAACTGTCCATCGGTGTCGAGCTCCTCCTTCGTAAAGCGTTATCTGACCTTGGGGAGGAGATGCATGATATCGTACTCGTGAAGAACAACAAACCGGTGCTAAGGGGATCCGACATACATTTCAATCTATCACATTCGGGAACGAAGGTGATGTGCTCCGTATCCGACGATGACGTCGGGTGCGATGTGGAAAAGATCGCACCCATAGACCTGGACATAGCCAGGAGGTTCTTCTTCGGTTCTGAGTACGAGAGGATAGCATCCGCGGATGATGAAGATAGATACGACCTCTTCTACCGTTTCTGGACACTCAAGGAGAGTTTCATGAAGGTCACAGGCCTAGGATTCGAACTGCCATTGGATTCGTTCAGGATATCATTGGATGACGGGATATCCGTGGACCAGGATGTCGACGACAGGACGTATCATTTCAGGGAGTTCTACCTGAATGACGGATACCGCTACGCCAGCTGCTCGATCAACGAGCATATCGACGACATCATCCAAGTGGGGTTGGATGAGATACTGAATATTTAATCAAAATATATTCAAAGTATCCAGGAAACCGGACATCTTCAATACGGACATGACATCGTTGTTCACGTTACGTAACTTGATGCCCCTCTTGTCCTCCATAAGCTCGTCCGCGTTCAGTATGGTCCTCAACCCGGCCGATGAGATGTACGGTACGTTCTTCATGTCTATGATTATCT
>JAFSYZ010000230.1 GCA_017455785.1 Candidatus Methanomethylophilaceae archaeon | reverse complement strand
GATCGAACCTCCTGATGAGACCAAAGACCTGCCAGGCCACACTCTTCATGCGTTTTGTATCAGCACTCTTCAGAAGATCGTAGTTATCCGCGTCTGGCACCATCTCGGCGATATCCTTCCTCGCGAACAGGTTCGCCGCCAGGTCCGGTATGCTGAACTTGGATGTGTCATAGGTGGACATCACCTTCTTGACTTCGGTGATGTTGTCCTCGATAGTGTACACCGTATAAGCGATGTCCTCCTGAACGTTCTTCACATAGAAGTCCCTGTTACCGAATGATTTCACCGACAGCGTCATTATATGGTCTATCATGTCACCCAACGTCTTGTTGCCCAGTACCGGTTCATAGTTCACGACGTTGTAATATGATGATGTACCTCCTCCGAAATATTTGTCCATGTAGGCCAACATACGCCTGACCACATCGGGATTGTTGGAATCCAGATAGCAGATGCGGCCGAAGACCTTGAACCCATACAATGTCGGCGGGATCTTCGGCACAGGGTCGTTGGGATCTATGATACAGACGATGTTGTCATACCTTCCATCGGTAGGATTCGCCCTGTTCTGGCACAATGCGGGTTCGAAGCAGAATCCGTACATATCATTCTTGGACATCCTGACACCGAGCTCGTTCTCAATAGTACCGTTATCGATCATATCCGTGATCTCGGTGGAAACGAGATTGGTCACCGCTCCGCCCCTGCTGTAGCCTGTGACCAGCATCCTTATGTCGCCTGATAGTCCCATTCCGCTCAGCGTTTTCTTGAGGTAATTCAGAACGCGTTCCTTCGCCACGGAGAATCCCTTGTGGGCACCGCGAGCCTCGAGATGTGTACCGATGATGAGGTTCCCACCGAACTCCGCTCCGTAATCCGAACCCTTGATCACAAGGAACACAGTCGGTTTATCGATGTTCTTCACACCGATGGCGACCCCTATGTTGGCCACATGCTTCTTACCGGACAAGAAGTAATCGTTGATGTGTATCTCATCACATCCGATATCCTTCAGCAGTGCCTTGACAAAGTCCGCATTCTCGGTGGAATCGAACGTCTGACGTCCTGTGGACAATGCCAGTGCCAGAGCGAACGTTGTAAGGCTCGGATCGTATCCTGTGGATGGGGTCTTGAAATAATCGTCCGTGTAGTATGTGACGAACTTGCTGTTAAGATCCCATACATGGTTGTAGAAATCGAATACGATAGGTTTGGAGGCCCTGTTCAATTCCAGGTATCTTGCCCTATATGTGACATCCTTGGTGACCTCCTTTCTTGGCGGCGTCCAATCCGCGAAGATGTAATCGCATTTACCTTTGGACTTCTTTGCAGGAGGGTCGTCATGCTCTGGGAATGAACCGTGTTTCACGTTGGTGACATCGAGTACGTTACCATCATCGTCCATCCAAGTGACCTTGTGCTGTATCGACACGAATTCCTTGACATCCTCACGAACAGTCTTGGCACCCATGGCTATGGCCAGGATACGCCTCGCTACCTTACCTGCCTTCTCGCCCATGACCGGATATCGTCTGGTACAGTGATAACGATTTCCTTTCAGATGAAAAGATAATCAACACTCAGCATCCACTGGACTGACAAACGTCAGCATCTGATTGAGTGTACCATCCTCATTGGTGCGCACCATTGTGAAACCGTTGCTCTTATAGTACGGAATGAGTTCGTCCTCACAATCTATGCGCACCAATCTGCATCCTACCAATGATTTTGCCTTTTCGAAAACATCCGTGGCCAGATTGATAAGCTCTATGCCAAATCCATGGTGCGATGATTCAGAACGTGCTATCTGTGCAAGAAGAAATGCCTGTACGACTCCTGCTTCGGATCGATAAACATATCTTGTATCATCCTATCCGAAAGGAGACTCTTCTCAGGAATGGAGAGACATTTGATTCCCAAAGAAATGAATCCCATTATCTCATCGTTGGAGTCCATAGCCAGATAAGTGCGAGATAGGTCCCTATCCTCCATCATCAATACTTTTTTAGAAAGAAAAACCCCTGCGTCGGAATCCTTGTATAGCCTAAATGTTCCGAGATACTCCTGTGTTCTTCTTTTTCCTAGATCCTTAACTAAGTCAGATAAAGGAAATACAGAATAAGATTGATCTTTCATTCAACATCACTCTCGGGAATCTTAACCTTCAAACGATCCACAAGAGCCTTATGCTGTTCATCTGTAGCCCATGGCACCGGATGACGGGGTCCAGTATAACACCTGTCGTTGTCATACATGTCAATGAACGCCGCCGCTGCTTCCGGCGTGTCTATGACCAGGTCCTGGTTGAATGATTCCGTTGCCATTTCACATCCCTGATTCTTCAAGAATGTTCTCATTAATAAATCAGTATGTAAAATCGAACTTCTAATTACACAACCATCGACATCGCGGACACCAATGGTTTAATCACGAATCTGCATTCCAGATACATGATCCTAATACTCGACAGTTCCGCACTGTTCTCCATGGAGAACCTTCCGGATGACGATTGTGTTTGTCCTCCAGGTGTAATTGACGAACTGACGAAGTACAAGGATCCGCGTCTGCAGTATTGGGAGGGGATGCTCAAGGTCTCTGACTGTTCGCCTGAATCACTGGAAAAGGTGAAGGAGGAGGCCAGGAAGAGCGGCGACCTGGGAAGACTGTCCCCCGTGGACATGACCGTCATAGCCCTGGGATTGGATCTGGAAGGTACCGTGCTCTCCGACGACTTCTCCATAGAGAACGTATGCTCCAGACTGAATATTCCTTACAGACCGGTCGGTACCAAGGGCATCAAGAAGGTCGAGAAGTGGAACTACCAGTGCATCGGATGCAAGAAATGGTACAAGGAGAAGATGGACGACTGTCCCATATGCGGTTCACCTATGAAAGCACACAGAAAGAGATGAATTACGGGAAGATACGTTTGCATCTGATCAGGTTGTTCATACGCCTCTTACCGAGGACACCCATGCAGAACGTGACCATCCACTCCGGACCGCTGAATGCGAACCTGTCTGCAAGTTTCTTGTTGAATGCTGCCGTCTTAAGGGGTTTCTCCATGACCCTGCGCCATTCCGTCTCGTAATCGGTGAGCGGACGTCCGTTGAGAACATTGTCCGATACTACATCACCGCAGATGCGTCCTGCGATCCTCGCCAACGGGATACCTCCGCCATTGACCGATATCACATGACCTGCAGCATCTCCCACAACGACACCGTTACCGGATACCGTCTTGGGAATGGGCCCCTCCGATGGGACGTATTTACCTTCGAGCTTGTTCATTATCTCGAAATTATTCTTCTTGGCGAATATATCGAAATACTCGCTAAGTGAGCCGTCTGCAAACTTTGGTGAGAATCCCACGCCGACGTTGGCCTGTCCCTTCTTGGGTATGATCCAACTGTATGCTCCAGGAGCTATTCCGCCGAAGAACATAGTGACCACGGGCTCGAAATCTCCCTTTGCCTGCGCCGTGACGGCAGGATACGGATGTTTATTCCTCTGGAGTCCCAACGACTGTGCGACACGTGAACCGGGACCGTCCGCACCGACGATGACCTTGTACTCGATCTCACCCTGCGTCGTGACAGCGACACCGTCCTCTATCCTCTTGAACTGACACTTCTTGATGAGTTCGGCACCGGATTCTACCGCAAGACCTGCGAGATACTGATCGTACCTGTCCCTGTCTATGGTGAATCCTTCCATCGGGATATCCGTCGCCTTACCCTTGGGATTGATCAGTCTGATGGCGTGTGTCCTGAGCAGTTTCATCTCCTCAGGCAGTTCGAAGGTCCCCTCCAGGTCTACTGCGTTAGGGAACATCGTCCTGATCTCAGAAACCTCCGGAAGATACTCCCCGCATCTGACCGGGACACCTACCTCAGGCCTCCTTTCTATGAATGTTACCTGTACTCCCTTCTCCGCTGCATACTTCGCAACGGTGGAGCCTGCAGGTCCTGAACCAACGATCAGAACATCGGTCTTGAGCCTGTCGGACATGTTATCACCTGTCGCGTTCCCCGATGAACTTGGCTAGGGATATGAAAGAATCCTTGTAGACCGAATCCTTGATGACAGATATCTGCTGGATGGCCTTGTCTATAATCGCAGATGCCTTCTTCCTGCAATAATCGATGGCATCCGTCTTCTTGATGATATCCAAAGCTTCCCTGACATCGGATTCGCTCGGCTCGGTCCTCATGAAGACCTCCTTGATCCTCTGTCCGTACGTCGGGTCTCTCATGGCGATGATGGTAGGCAGAGTAGGCTTACCTTCGATCAGATCGAGGCCCACTCTCTTTCCTGTGTTGTTGACATCACCGATGACATCCAACGTATCATCGATGATCTGGAATGCCATTCCGATGGATTCACCGTAGTTACCGAGTGCATCGATCATTTCCTCAGGTGCATCGGCCAGGAATGCCGCCGTCTTGGCACATGCCTCGATAAGCATGGCTGTCTTTCCATGAATGATCTTGTAATAATCGTCCTCGGTCACATCGAAGGAATGCTCGAATTCCTTCTGGATGAACTCCCCTTCGCTCATACGTGACGCAGCATCTACGATCACATCGACGATCTGGTTACTGGTTGCACCCATGGCCCTGAATCCCTTGGCCATCATGTAGTCACCGGTGACTATGGCCTTGCTAACACAGAACTCCTTGTGGAGTGTCCTCCTTCCGCGTCTGATCTCGCTCTTGTCGTTGATATCGTCATGTACCAATGAAGCCGTGTGAACGATCTCGAAAGCTGAACCGAGTGAGATGGCCTTGCTGACATCCTTTCCTCCACATGCAAGATATGAAAGGATGCAAATCGCGGGTCTGATCCTCTTTCCACCTGCTGATACGACATAGTTGCACATGTCGTTGAGCTCCGCGTTGCTGGAGTGGAGTTCCCTGAAGATCTCCTCCTCGACCGCTGCGAGTTCTTTCGTTATAGGTTCGAACCAGGCCTTTGCCATCGTCGGACCATGGTTGTAATGTATTTAATCGTTATCGGTCTGCAATCAGCCCTGGGACGGCATGTGCCACACCTTCGATGGGAACTAGAAAAAAGAGGGTTTTGGGAAAGGGTTTGGGTCGGCCCCCTGTGCTATCACAGGAGACCGAACAGTGACTGTGCTGCTGAACTGCAGAGGTCCAGGATAGGTCCGGGATATACTCCCAGGAGGATCACACCGACCACACAGATGACGATCGCAACTATGTGTGTCTTCTTCAGCTTGATCTTCTCCTCTGAATCTCCTGCATCCACGTACATGGCCTTTACGACCCTCGCGTAGTAGTACAGTGAGATAGCTGAGTTGAGGATCGCGATGAGCGCGAGCCATACCCACTGGTAGACGACCTCTCCATCGACGAATATCGCGCTCGAGAACAGGACGAACTTCGAAGTGAATCCTGCAAGGGGCGGGATACCTGCCAGCGAGAACAGGAAGATCAGCATCGCAGCGGCTGCGAAGGGCGACCTCTTTGCGAGTCCCTTGTAGTCGGAGATGTTCTCACCGATACCGGCAGCGATCAGCGAGGCTACGATGATGAAGGCTCCTCCCTTCATGAACACGTGTGTGAACATGTGGAAGAGACCGCCTGTCATGGCGTACGGTGTCATTACCGCCAGTGCGATGAGGATGTAACCTGCCTGAGCGATACTCGAGTATGCGAGCATCCTCTTGATGTTCTGCTGTGAGATGGCCACGATGTTACCGACTGTCATGGTCACCGCAGCGATGGTTGCGAAGACGTACTGCATCTCGGTCGTCGCGAAGACGGGTGCGATTGCGAACAGCGTGAAGAAGATCTTGAACAGGACTGCGAATCCCATCTTCTTCGAACCGGTGGCGAGGAATGTCGACACAGGTGTTGCTGCTCCCTCGTACACATCAGGAGCCCACATGTGGAACGGTACAGCTGAGATCTTGAATCCATATCCTGCGATCATTGCGATCATCGAGACCAGGAACGGCCAGTTGTAGGTGTCCATTGTGGACAGTACCGCAGCGATCTCATCCAGCTGGATGGTTCCGGTGATACCGTAGAGCATCGAGATACCGTAGAGTGTGAGTGCTGATGAGAGTCCTCCGATGATGAGGTACTTCACACCTGCCTCAGCTGCCCTGGGGTCGTTCTTCTTCATCGCAGCGAGTGCGTACGATGAGATACTGACCGTCTCGACTCCGACGAAGATCGACATGAGGTTGGCGGAGCTTGCCACGAACATCATACCTGTGACCGCGATCATCAGCAGGGAATAGTACTCTCCCTTGTGCTTGGTGGTCTCGGGCGACTCGGGTGAGATCAGCACGACCAGGAAGGCGACGATGAGGAACAGTATCATCATCAGGGCCGAGAACTGGTCCAGTCTGAAGATGTTCATGAACGTGCCCTGGATGTTCTCATCCGCAAGGACAAGAGCAGCTATCGCCAGTGCAACGACGATGAAGACCTCCGACAGTATTGCCGCGATCTTTCCGTTCTTTGTGAGCATGAATAGTCCAGGTATGAGCAATGCTCCTACGATCATGACTATCTCAGGTGCGATGGGGAGCGCATCCCCGAATATTGTGCTAAGGAATGAAGCATCCATCAGATCAACCCCACTGCGTAAGGCATGATGAAGTCAGTTGCCAGACTGGGCATGATACCGAACAGAGCGATCAGTAGGATCATGATCGTCATGGCAAGGAACTCATACTTGCTGATGTCGTGCACGGGTCCTCCGTGCACTCCTGTCTCGAAGTCGATCTTGTCGGTGAGGTCACCGAAGAGCGTCCTCTGCATTGACCACAGGTAGTAACCTGCTGTGAGCATCATGGAGATCATACCGAAGACGATCATCCACATGTACTCCGTGTTAGCGATGAACTCCCACAGCGCGTAGAGGATACCGAACTCTGCGACGAATCCGACCAGTCCGGGAAGACCGAGTGAGGCCATGAATCCGAACATCATGAAGAACGCCCACTTGGGCATCATCTTGGCCATTCCGCCGAGGAGTGGGATCTCCCTTGTACCGATGTTGTGACCTGCAAGACCGCAGACCATGAACAGTACGGCTGTGATGAGACCGTGTGCGAACATCTGGAATATCGCGAACTCTACACCTGTCTGTGAGAGCACACCGATACCGATCAGGACCATTCCCATGTGGCTGATTGATGAGTATGCGACCATCTTCTTGAGGTCCTTCTGGGCGATACATGCGTATGCACCGTAGATCATGGACACTATACCGAGGATGATCATAACCCACTGCCACTGGATAGCACCGTAACCGAAGTTCTCGATGCAGACCCTGAGGATACCGTATGAACCCATCTTAAGCATGACACCGGCCAGAAGGACTGAACCTCCGGTAGGTGCCTCGACGTGTGCGTCCGGCAACCATGTGTGGAACGGTACGACGGGCATCTTGACGATGAATCCGAAGAACAGCAATCCGAATACCAGTACCTGGAATGTCTCAGCGAACATCGGGCTCGCAGCCGCTACTGCAGCGAATGAGAAGTCCGCGATTCCGCCGTTGATGATTCCTGCCTGGAAGACCATGGCGAAGATACCGATGAGCATGACCAGCGACGCGATATGCGTGTAGATGAAGAACTTGATCGCAGAGTAGTGCCTGCGGGGTCCTCCGTACCATGAGATCATGAAGTACATCGGGATCAGCGTGATCTCCCACATTATGTAGAACAGGAAGTAATCAGCCGAGAGATAGACTCCCATGAGACCGAGCTCCATGAGCAGGAGCAGTGTGTGGTAGTAGTTGGGCCTGTCACCCTCCTCGAAGGAGAATATGACCACTACAGTGACCAACAATGCGGTCAGGAAGACCATCAGGATGCTGAGTCCGTCGACTGCCAACGCGAAGTTCATCACGAAGAAGTCGGTCTGGATCCAGACTTCGGACATTCCCATCGTGACATAATCCATGGTCATCAGGACGATGGCAAGGGCCAGTGTCGCGACTGAGAACACCAGTGCTGTGAATTTGGCATACTTTGCTCTCTCTCCACCCATGAACAGAGTGATGATTGCTCCCACGAAGGGCAGGATCAGTAACAATGGAAGAATGAACTCCACTCAGATCCCCCCTATGAAGATGAATGCGAATACAAGTATGAGAACGACCACTCCCGCGATGACGAATGTGGCGTAGTCACGTACATGACCCGTCTCCATCTGACTTACGACGTCTCCGCCTCCGATGACCGCACCGGACAGACCGTTGACGGTACCGTCGATGACGTTCCTGTCGAATGCATCTACGATCCTTGCGATTCCGTATCCGAGCTTCCATGAGATCTGATCGTACAGCTCAGGGAAGTAATACCTCTTGGTGAGGAGCTTGTAGTATGCGGACTCTCCGTTCTTGTTGAACTTGGCGGGGTCGACCGACTTCTTCATGTACATGAGGTAGGCGATTCCGATACCGCTGAGGGCAAGGACGATTGAGACATATGTCCAGATGTTTGTGAATATGCTTATGGCGATATCCATGCCTGACTCGATCTCGATCCAGAAGAATCCCATACTCTCCTGGAGCATGTCCGCAATCAGGTTGCCGAATCCGATGAATATGACGAATCCGGAGATGACTGCGAATATGGACAGTACCACCAAGGGTGCCGACATGATCTTGGACTCGTGGTGGACGTGCTCCGTTCCCCTGTAGTCGCCGACGAATGTCATGAACCACATACGGAACATGTAGAACGCTGTCATGAACGCGGTGATCATTCCCATGACGAAGAGGACGGTGAAACCGGTCATTCCGTGGGTACCTGCGTGCAATGCCGCCTCAAGGACAAGATCCTTTGACCAGAATCCGCTGAACAGCGGGAATCCTGCGATCGAGAGTGAACCGAGGAGCATCGTGACAGCGGTGACCTTCAGCTTGCTGAACAGTCCTCCCATCTGTTTCATGTCCTCCGTTCCTGTTGCGTGGATCACGGCTCCTGAACACAGGAAGAGCAGTCCCTTGAAGAACGCGTGGTTCAGCATGTGGAAGATTCCAGCCATGTAACCGAGCACTCCCAGTGCGACAAGGTGTTCCTCGCCCGTGTTGTATCCGTGTGCCATGAGGAACCCGCCTGCACCCAATGCAAGGATCATGTATCCGAGCTGCGAGAGGGTGGAGTATGCGAGTACCTTCTTGATGTTGAAGTTGTTGAGTGCCATCGATGCCGCGTAGATTGCGGTGAATCCTCCGATGATACCGATGAAGAGCAGTACGGCCTCTCCGTTCACTGAGTTGAAGACGTAGAGGGGCATCGCCCTTGCTGTGAGGTACACACCGGCCTTGACCATCGTGGCTGCGTGTATCAGAGCTGATACTGTTGTAGGACCGGCCATCGCATCTGGCAGCCAGTCGTGCAGCGGGAACTGTGCGCTCTTACCGATGACACCTCCGAAGATGAGGAGTCCTGCCACCGTGAGGAGCTCAGGGTTGGTCGCTGCGATAGCTTCGATTGCTACTGCATTGAATATGTTTGCGTAATCCAATGAACCGAACAGGTACAGGACGATGAACAGACCTGCCATCAGACATACGTCTCCGGCCCTTGTGACAAGGAATGCCTTCTTGGCAGCGGAGGACTTCTGTTTGGCTTCAGGATGATCGAAGCTCCAGAATCCGATGAGCAGGTACGAGCACAATCCCATGATCTCCCAGAAGATGAACATCTGGAGGAAGTTGCTTGAGACGATGAGTCCGAGCATTCCGGTCAGGAACAGTGATACCTCACCGTAGTACCTTGGTTTCTTCTCTCCCTGGTCGCCCATGTATCCGATGGAGTACACGAAGATCATCGTCGATATGAATGACGAGAAGATCAACATGATGCATGTCAATCCGTCGATGTACACACCGAAGTTGATGACGAAGTCCGAACCAGGGAATACCAGCCACTTCATCTCAGTGACGAACGGGGCTCCGAAGATACCGTCCACACCGTTGGTGATGAAGTCGTATGCCACAAGTACGGAGAAGATACAGGCGATTGCCGCACCGGCGATCGCTACGAATCCTCCTCCCTCGTGGAGTTTCTTTCCGAACAGACCGACTATGACGAAGCATGCGATAGGCAGTATGGGGATTAACCATGCGTATTCCATGAACATGCTTACCACCTCATAGTTGTGAGATCGTCAGTGCTTGACGTTCCCTTTATCTTGTATACATTAAGGATAAGGGCGAGTCCTACTGCGACCTCTGCTGCTGCGATTGCTATTGACATCAGTACGAAGATGTTACCGATTGTTGCGTCAGCAAAGACATTGTACGCCGCGAATGCGATGAAGTTGATGTTTGCTGAGTTGAGCATGAGCTCGACGCACATCAGTGCTACCAGTGCCTTGTTCGTGGTCATCATTCCGTAGAGACCTGTACAGAACAGCAGCGCTGCGAATCCGAGGACTAACTCTATTGGGATCATTCCTCTTCCTCCTCATCTTCTTCTTTAGAGAGGGTCACTCCTGCGATGATGGCGCCGAACATGACGGCACCCAGGACCAGCATGATGGGTCCCCACTCCTCGAACAGTACGTAGTTGATGCTGTTCTCCGGAAGTGTTCCGGTCTCGTCGGGTGCGAAGGGCACCGGTGTAGGTTCGTCACTGGTGTTCCATTCCGCATCGATGAATCCACCGATGAGTATGGCTGCCATTCCGAGTGCGATGATCAGGGCCAATACCTTCTTTCCCTTACTCATCTTCCTCTCCTCCTTCTTTGATAGTTCTCCTGGTAAGCATTATCGAGAATGCGTACAGGATGGTGATAGCACCGACGTACACGACCACCTGGACAGCACCGATGAACTCGGCGTTCAGGAAGTAGTATGTCGCTGCGACACAAACGAACACGAATGCGAGATAGAACGCACTGTGCATGATTTCTTTCGATGTTACCACATGAATAGCGGCTAGGATGGCCAATGCTGCGAGGATTATGAAAGCGACCGCATCGGAGTTGTGGTTCATGTAGTTGAACACACCGTGGATGAAATCTGCTATTCCTCCTACAAACTCATTCGCATCCATCAGAGCACCTCCTCAATCTTAAGTGCCGACTTGGGGCATGCGATCACGCAGTTCTCACAGCTGACGCACTTCTCGCCATCGATCTTGGGGTGTTTGATGTCCCTTCCCTTGTCGTTCTTTCCGACGACGACCATCTCGATGGCCTCCACCGGGCAGACCTTGGAGCACTTCATACAGCTGATGCACTTCTTCTCCTCCAGAACGGGCCTGTCGGTCTTGTAGAATGCTGTGGGCTGATCTGTGACTCCCTTCGCAAGGTTCGACAGCAGGTGCTCCTCCAGGTGGACCTCCATCATCTCGTTGGTACCCTCGAAGGCGAGCCTGCGCGGGTCGTAGATGAGATCCTTCCTCGAGAACTCTGCGAGTTCGTAATCTGTCGTGGTGGTCATGGCGTTGACCGGGCAGTACTCTGCACAGTATCCGCACATCATACATCTTCCGACGTTGACCTGCGGCCTCTTGACCATGTTGCCGTCGTCATCAGCCACCTCGACCAATTCGATACAGGTCGTAGGACAGGCCCTGACACAGATACCGCATCCGAGACATCTGTCGAAGATCAGTCCGGGACGTCCGCGGTAGTTATCCGGCACCCACTCCTTCTCATAGGGATACATGATGGTCATGGACCTGTGGATCGTCGAGAGGAATGTCCTCCTGAGTGATGCCCACATAGGTGTGATGATTCCTGTTCCCCTGAATTTCTTGGGGTATTTGTCTAACATTTTGTACGGCATCACATCCACCCCATCAGTTTGATAGCGACTACCACTACCAGGTTCAAGATGGACAGAGGCATGAGCACTCTCCATCCGATGTTGATGATCTGATCAGTCCTGACACGCGGGAAGGCTCCTCTTGCCCAGACGAACGCGGCGAACACCGCACACACCTTGAACAGGAACCAGATCTCAGCGTACCATGTGTCAGTACCTGCGAATGGCATTGCCCATCCGCCCAGGAAGAGAAGGACGATGAACGCACATGCGACGTATCCTCTGAAGTAGTCTGCAAGCATGATGAGACCCCACTTCATTCCTGCGTACTCTGTCTGCCATCCTTCTACCAACTCGGCCTCTGCCTCCGACAGATCGAAGGGGACACGCTCCGACTCCGCGATGGCACAGACGAAGAATGTGAAGAAACCGATGATTTCAGGGATGACGAACCACAGATGGTCGTTCTGGAACTGAACCAGATCGTTGATTCCGTATGCTCCCGCCAGAAGACATGATGTGGCCAGGATAATGAGCATCGGGACTTCATAAGAAATCATCAACTCTGCGGCCCTCATACCTCCGATAAGGGAGAACTTGTTGTTCTGAGCCCATCCTGCACAAAGGATCAGGAAGGGTGCGAGTGCGAACATTCCGAAGAGGATCAGGAGACCGACCTTGTAGTCAGCTATGAACCACCTTCCGGAAAGGGGCACCATACATGCGAGGAGAACCGATGTACCGATAACGAGAGCGAGTCCCCACCAGTAAATCTTCTTGTCGATCGCCTTGGGCGCGATGTTCTCCTTCATGAACGTCTTGAGACCGTCACCGAGACACTGGAAGTATCCCAGAGGACCGATCTGCGTTCCACGCCTGTCCATGAGCCTACCGAGGATCTTACGCTCCTCCCAGATCATGGTCAGGTTAACGATGAAACCGACGCCGAATATTACCACTACCAACAGGATGATCGCCAGGACGTTCATGACAACATCGCTGACCAGCCACTGTGACCAGAGGTTGTCGTGGACGAAGAGGTTCAGGAACCAAGCGACGAAACCCAAGATGATCTCGCTGAGCTTGTATCCGATCTCGTAGGGCAGGTTGTACATATCACCGAAGGGATAGTACTCGTTGGCCATTGGGTTCTTGAAGACAATCCAATCCAATATACTGAGTCCCATCTTATCACCTGTCAGTCTCTCCGAGGCACATATCGATCATTGCCATGATTGCTGGAACATCAGCGATCCTGACTCCGTCGACCATGTGTTTGGACGATGAAACGTTCACGAAGATCGGACTGCGGACCTTGAGCCTCCAGGGCTTCTCGGTTCCGTCGGAGACCAGATACATGATACTCTCTCCACGGGGGTCCTCGATCTTCGCCATGTGCGTACCCGCAGGGATGCATCTAGGCACCTTCACACGTGACGGTGCCTCCTTGGGGATGCTCTGGAGCTTCTGGAATGCCTGCCTGATGATCTCACAGGACTGGTACATCTCCTCCAGCCTGACGAGGAACCTGTCGTAGGCATCTCCTCCCTTGGGGTTGTTCTTGTTGAGTACGGGGACCTCGAAGTCGATCTCTCCGTATGCGTCATAGGGATCGTCGCGACGTACATCGTAGTCGACACCGCATCCCCTCATTGCGGGACCGGTGACTCCCCAGTTGGCGACATCCTTGGCGGTGAGGTACTTGATACCCTGCATACGTCCCACGAAGGGTGACGAATCCGTAGCGAGCTTCATGATCTCGGGAAGTCCGACTGTCTCGAACCTCTCGACACATCTCATGCAGTCCCTCTCGAAGTAGTAGGGCATGTCGTTCCTCACACCGCCGATACGCGGGTAGTTGGTAGTAAGCCTCTGTCCGCACAGCCTGATGTTCAGGTCCAGGAAGAACTCCCTCTCCCTCAGTGCCCAGAGGAACACCGTAAGGTTACCCAGATCGGTACCTACAGCGGCCAGCCACATCAGGTGCGACTGGATACGGCAGATCTCGTCGGCGATAACACGGAGGTACTGTGCCCTTTCGGGGACCTCGATGTCCAATGCCTCCTCGGCGACCTTACAGAATACGTGGGACCATGTCATCGATGCAGAGTAGCAAAGACGGTCTGCCATCGGGATGATCTTGGCGTAGGTCCTGTTCTCACATTCCTTCTCCCATCCGCGGTGCAGGTAACCGATCTCCGGTTCTGCGTCCGTGATGATCTCTCCGTCTGCATGTACCCTGAGGGTCCAGAGACCGTGCGAGAAGGGGTGCTGCGGACCCATCGTGATCCACATCTTGTCTGTGTTCATTCTCTCCTCAACCATCTCACTCGGACCCCCTCAGCTTGTATGACTTCCTGAATGGGAAGAATTCGTATGATTGCGGTGTCAGCAGCCTCTCCAGCTTGGGGTGGCCGTCGAATATGACACCGAAGAGCTCGTATGTCTCCCTCTCGTGCCAGTTGGCTCCCTCCCAGATGAGGGCGACGGACGGGATGTGAAGGTCGTCTGCGGGGAGATCGACAGTGATCTCGATGACGATACCTGTGAAGTAGTTCGTCAGGTGGTAGACGATCTGGACACGGTCGATGTAGTCGACCGCACATACGCTTGTTGCTTGTTCGAAATTAAGAACGTCGTGGATGTACGTACAGAGCTCGAGGATGGTGTCTCTGTCTGTCGAAAGGAAGATCCTCCTCTTCTCGTTGATTGCCTTGACGTTCTTCTTAGTGGACGTCCTGAAGACGACCTTCTCCCCGAATTTCTCGGAGATCAGCTTGTTGACATCCTCGTATGAAGGTGCCTGAATCATTTCCTCGGTCATCGTATCAGTAATCCGCTAATGTTGCGCCTCTCTTGAAGTAGGCATCTATCTTCTTCTGCAGCAGCATGAATCCGTCGATCATCGCATCAGGCTTGATCGGGCATCCGGGGATGTAGACATCCACAGGAACGATCTGGTCAAGACCTTGGACGATGTTGTAGGAGTCATACCAAGGACCTCCGGAGATCGCGCACTCGCCCATGGCCACGACCCACTTGGGTGCGGGGATGGCCTCGTACAGACGCCTGATATCCGGACGGAGCTTCTTTGAGATCCATCCATTGATGAGCAGGATATCCGTCTGCCTGGGTGATGAACGGTAGATCATACCGACACGCTCTGCATCGTACTTCGGTGCCGATGCCGCCGCCATCTCGATGGCACAGCAGGCGAGACCGAAGTGCAGAGGGTGCATAGAGTTCCTCATAGCCCATGCCCAAATGGGACCGGTCAGTTTGTCGATCGATCTCTTGGCTCCGGCACTCAACATCTCGTTGATCATTGCCGATGACCAGGTCATGAACTCATCTGCGCTCATAGCTACGGCATGGGGGTAAAGGCTCATATCCATATGGTTTCCTCCTTTTTCAGAGCATAAGCCACTCCCAGGAGAAGCATACCGAGGAACAGGATGACCCAACATTTTCCCATACTGGACAAATCGGAGAAAGCCACCGACCAGACCATCAAGAAGGTGGCAACGAGGTCGAAGACAACAAAAATGATACCGAATGAATAGTATTGGAACCTGAACTGAACGCGTGCCTGACCGATAGGTTCGGAACCGCATTCGTAAGTCTTATCCTGCCACGCGGTGACCTTCCTAGGCCTGAATAGCCTTGAAACGAACCATGCCAATGGTGCGAACCCGAACGATAATACGACCAGGACCAACCATGGTAGATAATTCACAACTAGTGACATTGGCACTCGGCTAGGACGTATAATTATTAAAGGGTTATCAGCGCGCCCGTACTTATTATAGGGGAAAACACCCTATTTTAGCATTATCCAACGCTTTGGGAACGATTATCTAACCCGACGGTTTACGCTGTTCGATGACATACGGAATAGGTTTCATCGGAGCAGGGAAGATGGCCACGGCGATGATCGAGGGCATCGTCGCCAAGGGACTCTACGGCAAGAAGGATATAGTCGCATGCTGCAGATCGGAGTCGACGAAGGCCCGTATCGAGGGTTTGGGAGTGGATTGTTACCTCGAACCCGGACCGGTCTTCGAACAGAGCGACCTCATCGTGATAGCGGTGAAACCCAATCAGATCAAGGACATCTTGACTACGAATATCGCAGCAAATTCTACGAAAAAATTGTTGATAAGTGTAGCTGCAGGGGTCAAAATCAGTACCTTAGAGTCATATGTGCCAGATAGTAAAATCGTGCGCGTTATGCCCAATGTTTGCAGCACCGTCCTGGAAGGAGCGTCAAGCTACACATTGGGGACCAAAGCGACAGCTGAGGATGGCAAAAAAGTGAAGGAAATATTGGAGGCGATCGGCTTCGCATTCGAGGTCCATGAGAAGGATATCGATGCCGTCACAGGCCTCAGCGGAAGCTCGCCGGCCTTCATGTTCATGATAATAGACGCGATGATAGATGCGGGAGTTCAGCTCGGATTGTCCAAGGAACTGTCGAGGAAACTGGCGGCTCAGACGATGCTCGGATCCGCCAAGACGGTCATGGAAACTGATAGAGAACCGGATGAGCTCAAGCAGAGCGTATGCTCTCCGGGAGGCACCACCATCGAGGGTGTGAAGGTCATGGAGGACAGGAAGGTTAAGGAAGCGATCAAGGACTCCATAAAGGCGAGCGCAGAGAAATCCAAACGCATGGCCAACGCTAACTGAATACTATATTATCTAAAATAAGGGCCTCACTGGCCCATCCTTCTCTTCCCTCTGTTGAAGGGGAGGTATGATTTCAGCAGTCCCCTGACGACACGGGGTGTGTTGGACCATATCGAACCGGTCTTCCAATCCAGGTCCTTCTTGTTGTTGATAGTGGAGTTCATGAGATCCTCTCCCTCCTGCTTGATGCCCCAGAGCTTGGATTCCCTCTCCTCCTTGTCGGCGATGGCCATGATGTCGTCGATCCTCTTCATGACGTCGCGTGCGTACTCCGTCCTCTCCACACGTGTCCTGTACATCTCCTCAGGGATACGTCCGGCCTCGAACTCTATCCTCGCCAGCTCGTTGGCCGCATCATAGGATGTGTCGGCGATCTGGTCTCTGGTCATCCACTTGGTCTCATACGAGAGAACGAGCTTCCATGATGGGTTGTCCAGGAGCCTCCTGTGCTCCTCCAGTGTCCTGGCGAAGAACCTGTATCCCCATTTATCGGGGTTCTCGAAGGCCCTGCTCCCGGGATCAACGAACGGTGCGAACGGTGCGTTGTAGATGAACAATCCATCGTCCTTCTTGACGGATTCCCACAATCCCTTCGCGGCCCTGACACTGTTCATGGCCGACTCCACTGTCTGGGATGGAAGACCGTTCATGTAGAACAGGTCAAACCTGACGCAGCCGTTCTTGAACGATGATGTGACCGTTTTCTCAATCGACTTGTTGTCATAACCCTTACCCATGGCAAGCCTGACTATCTCATCGTGGGAATCGGGAGAGAACTCCATGGAGTATTCTCCGATGTAGTGGTTGACCATGCTGAAGAAATCATCACCTGCAGGAACGAACAGTTCGAACGCTATGTGGTTGTCGACACCCAGACGGTTGATCTCCCTGAACAGGCGCTCGGCGTAGTCCTTGCCTCCCTGCCTGGGATCACCGATTATGAAAACAGGTGTATCGAGATAGTCGCCTATCGCCCTGATGTCCTCTGCAAGCTTCTCGGGACTCCTGAATGCGGCTTTATGCCTGCAAAGGAGCCTCTCATTGGCCTCGTGGGAACCTCCGCACTCGGCACAGTTGTAGTTACAACCCCTGACGGTGAACACCGATGTCATCGGCAGTTTGTCCCATCCAAGCCATGGAAGGGCGCCCTTGATGTCCATATGCTTTATGGTGTTCTTGATCATCGTCCCGTAATCGAACTTGACCCAATCCAGGTCATCTGGAACAAATGACACCTCGTTGACATGCACCCTTCCCTCCTTATCCTTCCATGTGAGATTCGGCACCTCGGAGAGGTCGCCGCCCTTCTCCAGGATCTGCATCATCTTCACATGTGACAGTTCGGTGGAATCACCGCGCATGACCATGTCGATGTACGGACGCTGGATCAGGTCATCGTAGAAGTAGGAGGATGAGAATCCTCCGAACTCGACTATCGCATCGGGGTGGTACTTCTTCACTATCTTCGCGATCTCGATGGAACCGTGACAGTGCGGCATCCAGTGGAGGTCTATGGCATAGACCTTGGCATGCAATGACTTTATGCGCGCTTCCACATCGAACTTCTTGCTCTGCAGCATCTGCACGGCAAGATTGACTATCCTTGTACGGAAACCGGCCGCCTCGAGATGCGACGACATCGTCATGAATCCGATAGGGTACATCTCGAATACCGGTGAAGACGGAACAACATCGCTCACGGGCCCGTAGAATATCGGCTTCTTCCTGAAGTCGTAAACGCTGGGTGCATGGATGAATACGATGTCGTCTGCCATTGCCATACCCTAACTGTTCATTATATATTAGGTAAAGGGAACGGTCGGCTCATGTACCGTAGCGCCTGTGACGCTGCTGGAATGCCCTGATCGCACGGAGGAAGTCGATGTATCTGAAACCCGGCCAGTAGACGTCCGTGAAGTACAATTCGGAATATGCCAGCTGCCATATCAGGAAGTTGGACAGACGCAGTTCTCCTGATGTCCTAAGTACAAGGTCCGGATCCTGATCGTCGGAGGTGTACATGTTGCAGGACAGCGAATCCTCATCTATGTCCTCAACGTCCATCTCCCCGTCCTTAACAGCCTGTGCGACCTTCCTGACGGCGTTGACGATCTCCTGCCTCCCGCCGTATGCGACAGCGACGTTGAAATGATAATCATCATAATCCTTGGTCCTGTCCTCGGCGTAGTCCACGGCATCCTTCAGATCATCAGGGATAAGATCCCTGTCACCGATCATCCTCACACGCATCCTGTTCTTGTGGATGCGTTCGTCGTTACCGAGGTCATAGAGCATGTCCCTGATAAGTGCCAGCAGGAAGTTCACCTCGCTGTCCTCGCGCGAAAAGTTCTCCGTCGAGAACGCGTATACGGTCACTGCCCTGATCTTGAGGTTGAGACACCAGTTGAGTACCTCCTCCACCTTGTCCTTGCCCATGCGGTGACCGATGTTCGTATCCTCCGCTTTGAGGACCTCACGTGCATACCTGCGGTTACCGTCCATGATAATGGCTATATGGCGGGGCATCTCGCCCTCCATGACCTCCTTCTCAAGTTTCGACTCGTAGATTGAGTACGTGGTGTCGGTTACTATTCCCATATCAATCGAAATCCTCTGGCACTCCGGCGGCCTTCAGACCCAGGTCGAAGCACCCGATGGCTGCTACAGCGCCTATGACACCTTTCTTACCAGTGATGTACTTGATCTCGACATCGTTCTCCTCTGCCACACGTACCGCTTCTTCGGGTGTGTAGAGGATGCTCTTGGCCTCCCAGCTCCACTTTACGAGTGCATCGGACTGCTTCAGTCCCTTGAACACTGTCATGACCGTATCATCGGAGTATGACTCCTTCTTGATGAAATCGGCACACCAGTCCACCAGTTTATCCACTTCATCCGGCCTTACTGCGAATGCCACAGCGGTGGAACAGCAGTTGGTGGTCTTGTTTGGTGCTTTCGGGTTGAGCTGAATGATTTTGTGCTCCAGGAACCTGCCGTGAGGACAGTTCTTGCCCATTTTTAACGTAGCGACCCAGGATGCTCCCTTCTCCGGAGTATCGGTATCGTCCACACCGATCA
This sequence comes from Candidatus Methanomethylophilaceae archaeon, assembly GCA_017455785.1. GTDB lineage: Archaea > Thermoplasmatota > Thermoplasmata > Methanomassiliicoccales > Methanomethylophilaceae > Methanarcanum. Next base: position 7,848 of record JAFSYZ010000230.1, on the reverse strand, counting down.
GCACCCTGATCATCTTGTGCGTGATTATCTCTGTACATGCAGTGTGGGCACCGCCCATCTTGAAATCGTCGGGATAGATGGTCTCGATGACACCTTCCGCCTGTGGAAGACATGCTCCCACACCCATTCCGGCACCGGCGATACCTCTCCACTTAGTGTGGACACGGTCCCCTTCGACGGTTATGGATTCTATTCCCTGTCCTCCCAGTTCGGATGATGCGGGGCCGAAGTTCAGCTTCTTCTCACCCAAGGTGGCATCCATCGTCAGGGTATATCCGTCAAGCCTCATGTCGTAGATCGCACCGCCTGTACGCCTTCTGTTCACAGTGTCCCACTCGATAGGGCCTCTTGCAGAACAAGTCTCGATGATCTTGACCAATGCGTTCTTCTCGTCCACGATGGTGTACAGCCCCTTACAGAACATGGGGCCGTATTTGGCACGGACCTCATCAGGTCTGAGAATCGTCGGCATTCACTCCAACTCCTCTTCGTAGATTATCCTCAGACACTCCGGAGGAACGCGCTTGCACAGGAACACCGTCTTCGCTGCTTTCCCGATATCGTAACCTGCCTCGAAGCATGCATCGGTGTCGACTGCAAGGATGATGGGGTTGTCCACACGGACCGAACCCGCCCTGAATGCATCGTCATATGTCAATGAGAGATGTACCATCGATCTGTCAGAAGGCATGATGCCTGTCTCCAGGATGATCTCTGATTCCTCCTCCGTCGTCGGATAATACAGTTCGTCGGGGATGTTATCCGTATCGAGTTTCAATTCCAACGGGATGGTGTGACCGTAGGTGGCCCTCACCATGTCGCCGGATATCTGGTATCTTCCCTTCTCATCCGTCTCGGCCAGCGCCACTATGTGATGCGGCCTGAGCCAGTACATGCGCTGGTTGTTTCCTTTGACAGCGGAGACGATCTCCTTGATCCTCACGAATCCCTGGTCGTCCATGTCCAGATCGAACCTTCCGTGCCTGAGGATGCCTGCAAGCGTCCTTCCGAGCTTCTCCAGTTCGTAATCGTTCATTATGAACTTGCCTTCTTCTCCGCAAATGGGACAATATTCGTCACGGAAGTATCCGTGATCCTCACATTCTCTCATCATGATATCACTTTGAGCCTGATTCGATGGACAGTTCCGCAGCCCTCACCACGTTGTCCATAAGTGTGCATATGGTCATCGGTCCCACTCCTCCCGGGACCGGCGATATAGCGGACACCTTGTCCTTGACGTCTTCGAAATCCACGTCACCGACGAGTCTCGTTCCCTTCGGACTGGTGGGATCCTCGATCCTGTTGGTGCCCACGTCGATTATGACGGCACCTTCCTTGATCATATCCGCCTTTATGAAATTCGGTTTCCCTACCGCTACCACGAGGATATCCGCCTGACGGGTGAACTCGGACACATCCTTGGATTTGGAATGCACCACGGTAACGGTTGCATCCATACCCTTCTGTATCATCAGCGCGGCCATAGGTTTGCCGACGATGTTGCTCCTTCCGACTACGACGATATGTTTGCCTTCAGTATCTATTCCTGAACGGAGGAGCATCTGCCTGACGCCTCCGGGTGTGGCCGGATAGAAGATATGATCGCCTACCAGCATCCTCCCTACATTTTCAGGGTGGAAACAATCCACGTCCTTCTTCGGATCGATGGCGTTAATGATCCTGTCTGTGTCCATGTGATCCGGCAACGGCAGTTGTATGAGGTATCCGTGAATCATGGGGTCGCTGTTGAGATACTTTATCTTGGCAAGGAGCTGCTCTTCGGTGATGTTGTCCGAGATATATATCGTCTCAGACCTGATACCGAGCTCCTTGCACTTCCTTTCCTTGGATTTCACATAGACCTGCGATGCGGGATCGTCCCCGACCATGACGACGGCCAGACCTGGTATGATTCCCTTTTCCTTGAGCTTCGCGATCCTTTCCCTGATCTCCCCGTAGATCTGATTCGAGATATCTGTTCCACTGATCAATAAGTAGGACAATTGGACACCGTCAACTGTATCCTAGAGTGCGTATAAGAACGTTATCGGGCGCGCGGGCGGGCGGTTATAAAGGAGACTCGGACATCAGACGATGCGGGAGGCATCGTACATGGAGATGACATCGAATCCCCTGTCCATAAGCGTCTCAACTATGGAACGGATATCGTTGATGTTCCTCTTCACGCCTGCATCGTCCAACATGCCCTTCTGATTCTCGCATACATGCCAACTGTGTGTTGCGATGACGAAGACACCTTCATTCATGCTGTCGGCCATATCGATGAAATCCTCTTTGTCCCTTGTGCCCTCATGCATGGGCCACAGATATCCTGTGATCGGTTCCCCTGACCTGTCGACGGATTTCGGTACGGGTATCTCCGTGATCCCGTATTCGGAACGGTACGGCAGGATGCTGTCACCAGCATACGTGTAGTACGACGAGTCGTAGACGATCCCGTATTCGCTGAGGAATGACAGCATGTCCTCGTTCGGTGACATATATGGTGACCTGAACCCTTTGGGGTTCATCCCTACACAGTCCCTTATGAGCGAAATGGACATCTCGGTTATCTCCCTGAGGTCACCATAATCGTAACCCATGCCTGTCCTCTCTCCCGTGAAATCCTCATGGTCGAGACCGTGCATCGCGACCTCGTGACCTTTCACGAAGTTGAAAGCCCCGCTCCTATGGAGCGTCCTCGCCTCGGCGAAGAATGTAGCTTTCACACCTAAGGAATCGAACAGTTCCACCAGGAGCTCCGCACCCTTGCCCGAGGATGAGAACCTTGGGGATGTGCCAGCACCCCTATCTATGGAACCCGCTGCAGAGGAACCGCGTACGGGTATATTGACGTCCCTGTCAAGGTCGACCGTTATGCACAGATATCTCATCAGATGTTCCTTCCGACCTTCTCGATGAGCATGCCCTCGATGTCGATGGGCTGCATCCTCAGTGACAGATCCTTGGCACGCTGGCACTTGCTCTCTACATCGGCATAGATCTCCATCAGCACATCGCCTGACTTGACGTACTGACCCTTCTTCTTGAATATGAGCAGACCTGCGCCCTTATCGGTAGGTGCACCTGCCGCCCTGGCGATCTGAACGAGTTCCTTGTTGTCTATCGAATGGACGTAACCGCTGACCGTGCTGAGCACCTGCAGTTTGTACTTGCCCTCCTTAAGATCGTCAGCGGTTATGTTCGGGTTGCCTCCCTGGGCCGCCACTATCTCGCGGAACTTCTTAAGCGCCTCTCCGGATTCCAGGATCCTGTGGGCCTCCTGAGTGCCGTTGGGTATGCCTCCCATCTCGAGGATGATGCCTGCAAGGCCGCAGGCCTTCTCTATCACGCTGGCGGGATGCTTGCTTCCTTCCAGTACGCGGATACATTCCTTGGCCTCGAGTATCGGGCCTATAGCGCTTCCGACAGGCTGATCACCGTATGTGATCGCACATTCGACCTGTATGCCTAACTTTTCACCTAATTCCATGAAGTCGCGGACATAGGCCCTCGCCATCTCTATGGTGGGCACCTTCGTACCGGGACCGGTAGGTATGTCCATGAGAAGATGTGTTGCACCCATGGCCAGCTTCTTACTCATGATGGATGCCAACATCTGAGCCCTCGGGTTTATTCCCAAGGGGTTCTCGACCCTTATGACCATGTCATCGACAGGTGCCAGGTTCATGGAACCTCCCCATGCCAGGACTCCTCCGACCCTCTCGGAGATCTCCTTCAGCTGCTCCGCTTCCATCTCTACGTTGCAGAATGTCTCCACAAAATCGGATGTACCGCATGCACTACTGATGGCTCTGGAAGAGGTCTTGGGGATCATCAGTCCCGCAGCGGCGACTATGGACACCACGATAGGTGTGACCTTGTTACCTGGAACTCCGCCTACACTGTGGAAGTCGAACACCGGCGTACGCTCGAAACGTATGCGCTCCCCGGTATCGACCATGGAATTAGTGAAATGGGCGATCTCCTCGATGTCCATACCGTTGATGTACAGCGACGTCAGCCATGCGGACACCTCTATGTCGGACAGTTTGGATTCCAAGATGTCGCGGACGACACCTTCGATCTCCTCCTTGGTGAGTTTCTGACCATCCATCTTCTTCCTGATGCTCTTGACGGATTCGGGTACGGGGGAGTATGTTACAGTGATCTCATCGCCTTCGGCGGCGCCGATCTGCCCCAGGATCTTGGTCGCGATCATGATCTCGCCCTTCTTGACGAGCGTGTCGCTGATGTTCAGCAGTACGGCCAACGGCCTCTTCCCGCTGAGAAGGATACGATCCCCTTCCTTGACGCCCAACTCGATGGCGTCCACCGTGTTGAGCATCGCCCTCGCATGCGCTGCGAGGACGTCGACCTCCTTTATCCTCAGCTTCATTTCCTTCCCCACTTCTCCAGGGCCTGTTTAAGCTCGATATGATCCTTGGCGTACTCCTCGACATCCTTTCCGAGGTATGCCGCATCGACAGCCTGGCTCATTGCCATGGCTCCGATCCTGACTCCTCCGGGATGTCCTGCCACACCGCCTCCGGCCTGTATCTGTACGTCCATTCCGGATTCCTTGACGATGGCGCCGACTATTCCCGGATAGACGCCTCCGGAGCACACGGGCATGACCGTCTTGTAAGGCACGGTGATGTCATCGAGACATGCATCGAGGTTGCTGTGGTCGCCTTTGGTACCGGACATCTTACCTACGCCCAATGTACCGATGTGCAATGCATCTCCGCCGCACATCCTGACGAGTTTCGTTATCGGCAGCATGGACACTCCGTGCAACGGGTCCCTTGTCATGGCTCCGTGCATGGTCCTGTGGACGTGTATGGGAACCTTAATCGACGGGTCCTCGGCCAATGCCTGTACCGCGGCGAAACCGCATGTGATGACATCCACCATCAATTCCCTCGCTCCCCAGCTCTGGACCTTATCGGCGAGCTCCAGGATCTTGTGGCCTGAAGTACTTACATTGATGGCGTGCATCATCTTATGACCTTCAGACTCCAATCTGTCCAAGGCCTCGGCGACAGCGACTGTACGGTCCTCAATGGGGCAGAAAGTCTGATCCACCAGGGTCTCGTCATCCTTGCTGTTGGTGAGTCCTCCCTTACCTGCTTCGTAGACATAATCGGCGAATGCCTTGGGCGGCAGTCCGATCTTCGGCTTCACGATGGTACCGACCAGAGGCTTACCGGGACGGTCCAATGCCTTCCTTATACCCTCGATACCGAACTTGGGTCCTTTGAACTCCCTGAGCATGCATTTGGGGAAGTATACGTCCTCCACTCTGACCTTACCTATGGATTCCAATCCGAACAGGTTACCTGCGATGACGCTTAGGATCTGAGGTACGGCGCCTACTTCGACACTGAAATCCTCCACCGGATACGCCAGCCTGATGCTGTCGCCCGATATCTTCAGTACACGACCGCCGTACTTCTCGAAGATGTCCTCACTCAGGGTGGATATCCCCGTCCATGTCCCCGTGGACTGCTCCGCGGCGATGGCCTCGGCGGCCTTCTCCATCTTCATCTCGGTGGTCACACGGTAATCGCAGATGACGAATGCATCCGGATCGACATCCTCTCCCAGGTGCAGATATGAATATTCCTTCAATGTACTTCCTCCTTTATTCCGAACTGTTCTATTATGAAGTCACGGGCCTTGTAGGGTGATATTCCGCCCTTCTCCGTGATTATCGTATCGATGAATTTGGCAGGGGTGCGGTCGAACACGGGGTTGTAGATCTTGACCTCCTTCGGGACCTCCCCCTCCTTGACGATCTCGGCCGTCTCACGGACCTCAATCCTTACGTTGTCGCTGTTCAATGACATGGGTGAGAACTTGTACGATTCAGTACAGACGTAGAACGGCACATCCAACTCGTTAGCGGCAAGTGCCAGCTGTGACGTTCCGACCTTATTGAACAGTGTCCCCTGTGCAGTGATGGTATCGGCACCTACGAACACCTTGTCCACATCCTCCATCACCAGACGGACGGCGCTGTCGACTATCAGAGTGACATCCACACCGGCCTCGGCGAGCTGCCTCACTGTTATGAGTCCCTGCCTCCATGGCCTGGTCTCAGTGGCATAGACCTTGATGTTCTTGCCCTGGGCATGTGCCTCCTTTATGACGCTGAGTGCGGCACTGCTGTTGCAGTGTGTCATGATGACATCACCATCGTCAACGATCTCGGCACCCAGTTCACCTATGGTCTTGACGGCCTGTATGGAGTCCTTGATGAACTCGTCGGCATTGTTCATGACCTCCCTCCTCATCTCCTCGACATCCATCCATTTACCGATGCCTTTGAGGGAGTACATCACGCCGTTGTACAGTGAGACTGCGGTGGGCCTCGATGCTATGAGGTCGTTCTTCGCATCCTCCAACATCTCCATGAACTCCTCCGGGTCATCCCCGTCGTATGATTCTGCGAGCTCGTACAATGCCGAAGCACAGGCCCTGGCTATCTTACCAGCACCGCGAATCGACATGTCCTTGATTGCTGTGGCCGTCTCCTCTATCGTCATACTATCACCGTCGCTGTGCGACCTACACGAGATTGTTCTAATGGGTTAAATAAGGATATCTTTCGCGATGCGCTTGGCCTCGTCCATTCCGTACAGTAAGTATATGGCACCGATGAGCGCCTCGAAGGAATCGGCACGCATGTTCTCCTCGATTATGTTTCCTTTAGGGCCCCTGTGACCATGACCTACAAGCATGACATCGTCTATCCCGAGCCCTTTCTCCAGGATCCTGTCAGATATCTTCTTGTTGGCGACGATCTCCTGCTTGAAATCGGTCATCTTCCCCTCCTTCAGTTCGGAGTTGAGGTAGATGTGCTCACAGGCGATGAACTCCAATACCGAATCGCCTAGGAATTCCAATCTTTCGTATGATTCCAACACCACCGGAGGCTGAAGATTCAATGCCTCACTGGAAAAGCTGTCGTGTGTCAATGCGGCACATAAAAGCGACAGCTCCTGCTCTGATAACCCTTTCCTATTGAACGGGGGCCTGGCCATGAACTCCCTGACGTCCATCCTGTGGTTCGATATATCGTCCATTCGGAGTGTGAATGCAACTACTGCATCTTAATCATTCCACAATGACGCATTGTTGGTTGCGAATCCGCATCAATCGTTCATCTTTTATTATAGGAATCATATGATGCGGGCATGGCAGGGAAGAAGGTCAGGCTCAGAGGTATCAAACACACACCCAAGGTCCTCGAGAACGAGATATTGGACAAATCGAAGAATCTGTGGGAGAATCCGAGTCTTATAAGACCGAAATGTGCCGGAAAATGCTGGTTCTGTCCTTTCGATAAGACCTTTTCATCAATATCGAAGCTTGAAAAGATCAAGAACGACCCTGATGCACTGGTCAAGATGGCATCCAAGGGCGATGACGACATCTACAAGGCATACTGCGCCACCATCTCCCTTTATGCGGCCGGTTCCGTCCCATTCCTTGCTACCGCCAAACTAGGCGGAGAGACCATTTCCTATGCGCAGAGGGGATCCGTAGGTAACGACAAACTTATCGGTATGCAGTACTACAACGATCCGAAGATCAGACTGCTTCTGTTCGGACAGATCGCCAAGAAGAAGGATCTGCACATCTACTCCTTCGGTGATGAGATAGTATGTTCGAAGAAACCGAACACGCCGGAGGATTACATCTACGATGCCTTCTGGGATTCGCCGTACGAGTTCAAGGATGACGAGATCGCCTGCGGACACGAGTCCTCCGGTGTACTTGTCATCAAGGCCAAATCATCAGGAACTGAGATCCGTATCTGCAGGGACTGTGCGAAGG
>JAFSYZ010000229.1 GCA_017455785.1 Candidatus Methanomethylophilaceae archaeon | reverse complement strand
GGCAAGCCCATCCGACAAAAGCGATTCTGTCTCTAAGGTCTGGACGGTGCCGATTTGGATCATCCTGTATCCCTCATCAGAATCTGTACGGCTCCTTGGTCTTCAGGATGGTGAAGACCATCTTGGCCATCTTGTTCCCGGCCGCGGTCAACGCCTTCTTATGAGGAAACCCGCGAGCGGTTAGGCGGTCGTACATCTGTGATACCGGTGAGAGTCTGTCTGGATCGTTCTTGATATGGACGAAGGTGCTCTGAAGAAGCATCTTCCTGGCCGTCTCATCACCCCTCCGGGTGATGGGGCAATGGGGAGAGGATCCTCCGGATTCCCTCTGCTTGGGTACGATGCCGAAGTATGCTGAGAACATCTTGGCATCCTCGAACCTGTCGATGTCCACTATCATGGACACGATGTATGCTGTCGTTATCAATCCGAAACCGGGTATGGAGTAGAGCAATCTGAACATCTCGTCATCGGCGAACTCCTTCCTGATGGCCTTCTCGCATTTGTGTATGCGGACTTTCAGGTCGCGGGCACGGGTGATCAGAAGGCTGAGGGTATCGTCGGCTACCAGTTCGAGAGTGTTCAGGCTATTCACTGATGCGACATCCCTGCTCACGTGGTCCAGTTTTATTCCACGGAGGAGCATGGATGATCTGATCTGGCGGCGGGTATCGGAGAGCATATCCGATTCGCATGCATATATCCTGCAGAGCTGTCTCCTGTTCATCCATTTCCTGTCTACGATGAGGCTGGTGGCGAACTCCAGTTCGCCGAGCAGCCTCCTTCTCATGTAGTGTGCAAGCTCGTAGCAGTCGTGCTGATCTGTCTTCTTCACCGATTTGGTAATTCTGTAGAGGTCCGTGGCATGGGCGACCAGGACCGTTAGGTCCAGGTCGGCCATCATCCAGAACACCTCATGGGTCTTGGTGGAGTTCTCGATCAGGATGCTGTGTTCTATCCCGGTGAGGAACGAGGCCACCTTGGCGTAACCGGGACGGTCGCTGTAGAAATTCTTGAAACTTCTGTTGAAATCCTCGGCTAACGCGCACATCTCCAGGTCCGATTCGTCCAAAGGGACGGCGTAAGCCGTCGTCTTGGACGAATGGACATCCATTCCTATCGCTAACATGTGGTTCTGTCTCCTTTTTTCAGAGACCACACAAACGTTTCGCGCAGACCAGCGGTAAATTAATTAGGATTGAGGTAAGTGGACGAACTGGCCTGTTCGTTGTGTTTGTGTGGTTACTTTCTCAATGGACAGACCACTTTTTCAACTTAGAGGCCAGTTTTTTCTCAAAATGGCTCTGTTCAGAAATGATTGTGAATCTCTATCCAGCAATGTTTCAGGTTTCATCAACTCCCTCATTCCAAAGAAATGAAAGCACACAGTATCAGCTGCATTTGAACCGGCATCTTTTTACAATCTCATGACAATAGCAGGTCTGTGAAGAAAACTCCTGATCAGATTCATTACAATATGTCTCGTATACGTAACAAAGATACAAAAATCGAGATAATGTTGCGTAAAGAACTCTGGTCGAGAGGACTCCGTTACCGGAAAAATGATAAATCTGTAACGGGTAAACCCGACATAGCGTTCATAGGTCCAAAGGTTGCCGTATTCTGCGACAGCGAATTCTGGCATGGTTACGATTGGGAACATAAGAAGGATGAGATCAAGACCAATCGTGATTTTTGGATGCATAAGATAGAACGTAATATGGAAAGAGATATTGAAGTGAACACCATACTCAAGGAACAGGGTTGGAGAGTACTCAGATTCTGGGGCAAGGAAATCCAGAAAAATCTCGAAGAATGTGCCGATATAATCGAAAAAGAGGTCAGAAGCAGATGAATAACAGTTACAAATCGATAGATCTGTTCGCAGGTATTGGTGGGATCCGTATGGGATTCGATCAGGCTTTTGGAAACCAGATTTCTACTGAATTCGTCTGTGAATGGGATGAGTATGCCCAGAAAACATACAAGGCCAATTTCCATGACAACTTCGAGATCACCGGTGATATCACTCAGGTCAAAGAAGAGGATATACCCCATTTCGACATATGTCTTGCCGGGTTCCCCTGCCAGGCATTCTCCATAGCCGGGAGAAAACAGGGATTCAATGACGATTACAAAGGTCGCTGCAGAGGTACATTGTTCTTCGATGTGGCCAGGATATGCGCGTATCACAAACCGAAGGTCATCTTCTGCGAGAATGTCAAAGGCCTTACGATCCATGACAAGGGCAATACCTTCAGAGTGATCACCGAAACTCTGGAGGAATTGGGATACAATGTTTATTCTCAGGTCCTGAACAGCAAGGATTTCGGAGTGCCGCAGAACAGGGAACGTATCTATATCGTCGCGTTCAGAAAGGACATCGACAGCTCTTCATTCGGATTCCCGGTAGGCAACGACTCCGGCAAGACCATCCGCGACATTATGGAAGAGGATCCCGTCTCTGTCAAGTATTATCTCAGCGACGTCTACATGGATTCGCTCAGGAAACATAAGGCCAGACACGAATCCAAAGGAAACGGATTCGGTTATGTCATACGTGATCTGGACGATGTTGCGGGAACGATTGTCTGCGGCGGTATGGGAAAAGAACGCAATCTGATCGTCGACAACAGGTTGACGGATTTCACACCCGTCACCCACATCAAGGGCGAAGTCAACCGCGAAGGAATCAGAAAGATGACGCCGCGCGAGTGGGCCAGACTTCAGGGATTCCCGGATTCTTACGAACTCCCTCTGGCCGATGTTCATTCCTATAAACAGTTGGGGAACAGCGTTTCCGTTCCCGTCATAAAAGCGATCGCTGCGAATATCAGATCCGTACTCAACGGAGAATCCATAGAATCCCCGATCATGATTACCAAGAAGGTCGATGAGTTTGTAAAGGAGGAACAGTCATGACCGAGCTCACGGGAAATAAAGGCGAATGGTCGGAAATGTATGCTTTCCTTCGCATCATCTCCGATGGTCGTATATACGGTGCCGACGGGGATTCCAATAAAAGGGACGATATATTCTACGACATCAACAGGGTCATCCGTACCGAAGATAAGGACACCCTTGATTATGTCGTCTCCAAAGACGGTCATTCTGCGGAGGTAAGATCCGGCAGCGATGTTTTGCTTACTGTCGAGAGGACGGAATTCGGTAAAGAAGCAGACAATCTTCTCGAGACAATCAAGGCTTCCAAAGGTCCGGCGTTCCCTTCACCCGGAACGCAGCAGTTCATGTCTAAGATCAGGTGCTATAAGATCAAAGCTCCATCAGCGGATAAATCGGACATAACAATCGAGATTCATGATCTCCGTACGGGAATGGACCCTGTCCTCGGATTCAGCATCAAATCCAAACTCGGCCATCCGTCGACTTTGCTGAATCCTGGTAAAACAACTAACATGTTGTTTTCGTTAGGAGGGCCGGTAAATCGCTATCTCACGGAAGAAGGATCTGTCACCATTCCGGGAGAAACGGTTGTTTCCAGAAAACTCAGCGATAGATACTCATCATTAATCGAGAAAGGAATTACTTTCGATTACATCGGTGCAGATAACGAAACGTTCGCAAACAATCTGACCATGATAGATTCCAATATGGAGAAGATCGTAGCCGAAATGCTCAAGCTTCATTATATCCACGGAATCAGCAACATCGAGAATCAGGTTACCGAATTGGAAAAGAACGATCCTCTCGGATTCGGAAAAGCGAAGGATCAGCTTTACCGCTACAAGATCAAGAAGTTCCTTGCGGCCATCGCCCTTGGTATGAAGCCTGCTACGGCTTGGGACGGAACGGAAGATGCTAACGGCGGCTACATCATCGTCAAAGAAGATGGGGAGGTCCTTTGCTACCACGTTTACAACCGTAACGATTTCGAGGATTATCTATTCAAGAATACCAGATTGGAAACCCCCTCCACATCTCGTTACGATTTCTCGGAGATTTACAGAGGGATCGATGGCAAGTATTTCCTGAAACTGAACCTCCAGATAAGGTTCAGATGATTCGGATCACTTGTTTTCATTCTTCATCATTTCACGAAGCTTCTCAACCTTCTCGGCGATATCGTCGGTGTTCGTGAAATCCTGCATCCTTTTTTCATGTTTGTTCCTGTCTACCTGGACTGTGAAGAAATACATCAATGCGGCTTTCACGTAATCATGGATGTTCTTGAAAAGATTGGAACGTTTGATGTACTCGTTGATATCGGCCAGCAGCATCGGGGGGAATGTGACCAAAATACTGACGTCTTCTTTCGTTTTACTCAATGACCGACGATAGTCCTCTTTGAATCCGTCTACGAATTTTGACATCTCCTGGTAGAAGAATGCGGTTTTTACTTCTTTTATCGCATCCTGTTCATCGAGAGCATCGAGCAGGGTCTTTTCCGAAAGGAAGATTGCAAGACGAAATTGTCTGCAGGCATCGATTATAACATCCGGACGGGACGCGTGAGAATACCCGGCATACGCATCTATCGATCTGCAGATATTATCGGGAATTCTGAACATCACTCTGACCCTATCCTCAATCATGTAAAATCCCCATTACACTCTGTTTCATTCACATAATAAATATCTTTCTTAAAATAGAGTAGCGTATAAACTGCTAACATTAAATAGTAATTTGCTAATACATTTATTACAAAATGTAGGAGGACACAAGTCATGGTTTACATGGATGAGTGGGAATACCACATCTGGTTAGAACTGCACAAGGACGAACTCAAGACCTTACCTGAGGACGATCAAACCGTTTCTCAGGAGGTGGTTTTAGAGGAGGATGCCTGAATGCCTAGGAACAAATCTTCTCCGGAGGAATGTATCGAGAAATACATCACGGAGAATCAGAAAGGATCGAAAGATTCTACCTACAACCAATACAGAACAGTTTTGCACAATATCACCAGAGAGCTAATAGCGGGTGGTTTCGACCCCTCGCCTTACAGGATCTCTCAGGATGCGGTCAAGTATCTTCTCGATGACGTCTGGAAAGACAATGAGCTCTCGTACAGGAAGTGGAGGACTGATATCCTCTCCAGATACTGCAAATTCTACAAGAACACGGCCATTGCAGATCTTCATCTCCGCTGGCCTAAGGACGAGCGTCCGAATGCGGATTGGCTCACCGATGATGAACAAGCGGATCTTCTCGAGATGCCTAAATCTCCGTTGGAAGATCTTGTGGTATGCTTGGAGCTCAATCACGGGCTTCGTATCGCTGAAGTCTGCGATCTGATGTTGAAGGATATAGACTTCAAACACGGCATTGCATACTTCTATGGCAAAGGTCCGGGCGAGGGTAAGCCGAGATACTTCACTTTCAAACATGATACGGAAGAGATTATCAGAAGATGGCTGCCTGTTAGAGAATCGTATGTCAAGGCTGCAAAGCTCCATGACCCCTCATGGGAGGATCCGGGTAACCTCCTCCTGTATAAGCGCTACAAAGAGAAGGTTGTGGTAGCTGCCTACACGGAAAAAGGGCACAGCATCGACCGTTCGGTCATCCATGTCCTCAGGGATGCTCTTGGCATACATTTCACCAACCATACCTTAAGACGCACATACGGTCGCACCCTCTATCACGCGGGTGTCGAGCTGGTCACGATCTCCCACATTTTGGGACATGACAACATCTCCACGACCATCAAATATCTCGGTATAAACAAGGACGATCAGGACGAAGCTCTCGACATCCATGCCGACTATCAGCAGAAGATTATTCGCAAAAGAATACTCAAAAAGGAGGGTATCCAGCATGAATGACCTAACTAATATCAGGGAGTGGGGACCACTCACTTCTGGCTACTCTGAAAATTTGCAGTGTTCGACTTATTCCATTAAAACTGAGCTAGCGGAGCCTAATCTTCGTCATTATTCATCAATGTTGGCATAGCTTACGCTATGCCCGTGCTGTTTCACAGCCCATTCGGTTGCCGCTGCCTCGGCCTCGG
>JAFSYZ010000228.1 GCA_017455785.1 Candidatus Methanomethylophilaceae archaeon | reverse complement strand
CTGCAATAGTACCGATGATTTCGATTGCAGTCACCACCATCATTTAACGATTGGTTATAAATTGGATGAAAAATGTGTTTCATCAGGTGATATCCTGAACGATCCTGTAAGTGATTCGTTCGTCCACAGGACAAGGGATGTTGCCTTGGTGATGACCTTACATAGCGTTTCATGGATCACCTCCGGACGTTCGGTTAGGTTCCCAAGGATCACCAGAAGTCCGATCGCGACGGACTTCACTCTTAACAGTCCCAACAATAATCGTATAATGTAACGAATAGAGGACTGGCATGCGAAATTAATGATATTGCATCCAGTTATGACAAAATACCCGTTCGGACAGAACACTGAATCATTCTGAGAGTCTCCTCTTTACCTCGGACTCCACACGATCCTTGACATCAGGACGGATCATAGAATTTGAGAGAGCTTTCTCTATCGTCGCGCCTTCGCTAACCTCCTTCAGGATCTCTTCAACGTAGAAATCGATGAACTCGTTTTCCTTATCGATGCCGCCACATTCGTAAATCTCCTCATCGAGCGTCTTCATGTTCCCCAACTCCTCTATTATAGAATCATCCAGTTTCATATTAAACTTGGTGTTGAGCACACGAATCCTATCGTCATCTCCCATCCTGTTGAACATAGTGGATGGAAAAGAGACAATATCCGGCTGAGTATCATCGTACGGGCCTACATTGATGAATGTGATATTGTAGGTATCGAACACCAGACTATTGTTATCAGGGGTGCCGTTGATCACCTCCGTTACCATGCGGCCTCTGATCACCTTGTTCCAATCCCTCCTGTTAGGATTGAGTATCAGCCAGATGCAGTATACCTTGCGCAGTCCGTCGTAATCGTCATTGGAGAAGTAGGTGTTCTTCTGTTCGGATACTAATCTTCCGATGTAGTATTCCGCTCTCTTGGCCAACGAATATCCTGGATTAGGGTCCCACTGTGCTTCTATATTCACTATCAGGTCGATGTGGCCGTTGCCGTCAGGCAACCTCACATCAAATAAGGAGTCGACACGTATCTCGCCGTTGTCCATTGAACCGAACTCGGTGTTCCTTCCTTTTACGGTCTTGCCATCCTCCTCGATGTCAAGACAGCTTTTTATCTCGTCCAATGTGAGATCGCCCATGCCGTCGACATTGTCCTTGATTATCTTGGACAATACCGTACTGTTGCGGATGATATCCTTGAACCTGCTGTCGTATGCGTTCCTTTCCCTTTCCCTTCTGTTCTGATCCATCTCATTACCTCAGGACCTTACAGCCCTGAAACAACATTTTACGATGAATTGATAAGGAAGACCGGATACGACCAGTTGTCTTTGCAACGGAAAACAGCTGGATGATAAGGACTGATTTCCATTGTAATTCATTTTGACGTTTTGGGAAAGTAATATATCTATGACTTCTACCGATATAAGAAGGTGTAATGACTACTGATCACAGCCACTCTGATAGCCTGTTCCTTACGACATCCTCTATCGTATCGATTATTCCTGTAGCCTTCCTCTTAGGTATATTCATCACATCCGCCAACGATAGCAGATCGTCCGTATCGGGATCGCCCTCCCCCATACAGCTCATCTCATGCTCCTTCATCCCGGCCGTCCTGGTGAGGTCGTACGCAGGCGACAGCACGTACCCCCTCCGCTCCTCGGAGTAGAGATAGGCGAAGTTCTTGGAATGATCGTCCATGTTACCTGAGAGTACATTGAAACATGCAAGGCGGTATGCCTTTATCACCTCTTCCTGGGACCCCGTGATGTAACGTGTCGCCTGCAGGAAGGTGTGGTAGTCCAACAGGGGCATGTCACGCGGGACCTCCAGCAGCCCGCCCAACGTGATCATGTGCACCTTCTTATCCTGGATGCGGTCGAACCTCTTCGATGCGAAGTATCCGTCGCACAACCCCGATGGGATCAAGCGTGATTCCGGGACGGCGATGCCGCATTCCATTGCGGCCTGGTTGTACTCG